>NZ_ANBC01000537.1 GCF_000341125.1 Nocardiopsis lucentensis DSM 44048
TGAGCATCCGTCCGGTGAACTTGGGCCACCAGAAGTAGAAGCCCGCGAACATCGCGAAGACCACGGTGCCGAACACGACGTAGTGGAAGTGGGCCACCACGAAGTAGGAGTCGGTGACGTGGAAGTCGATCGGCGGTGAGGCCAGCAGCACACCGGTCAGACCACCGAAGAGGAAGGTGACCATGAAGCCGATCGTGAACAGCATCGGCGTCTCGAAGCTGAGCTGTCCGCGCCACATCGTGCCGATCCAGTTGAAGAACTTCACACCGGTCGGGACCGCGATGAGGAAGCTCATGAACGCGAAGAACGGCAGCAGCACCGCGCCGGTCGGGAACATGTGGTGCGCCCACACGGTCACCGACAGGCCGGCGATCGCGATCGTCGCGCCCACCAGGCTCTTGTAGCCGAAGATCGGCTTGCGGCTGAACACCGGCAGGATCTCCGTCGCGATACCGAAGAACGGCAGCGCGATGATGTACACCTCGGGATGGCCGAAGAACCAGAACAGGTGCTGCCAGAGGATGGCGCCGCCGTGCTCGGGGTTGTAGACCTGTGTTCCGACCATGCGGTCGGCGCCCAGGGCGATCAGGGCCGCGGTCAGGACCGGGAAGGCGATGAGCACCAGGACGCTGGTGAGCATCGTGTTCCAGGAGAAGATCGACATGCGGAACATCGTCATACCGGGGGCGCGCATGCACAGACCGGTGGTGATGAAGTTGACCGCCGCCAGGATGGTGCCCAGACCGGACACCGCCAGGCCGAGGATCCACAGGTCGCCGCCCAGGCCCGGGGAACGGACCGCGTCGGACAGCGGGGTGTAGGCGAACCAGCCGAAGGCCGCCGCGCCGCCGGGGGTCAGGAACCCGCTGACGACGATGAGGCTGCCGAACAGGTACAGGTAGTACCCGAACAGGTTCATCCTCGGGAACGCCACGTCCGGTGCGCCGATGTGCAGCGGCATCATGATGTTGGAGAACCCGACGAACAGCGGGGTCGCGAACATCAGCAGCATGATCGTGCCGTGCATGGTGAACAGCTGGTTGAACTGCTCGTTGGACATGAGCTGCATGCCCGGGGCGAGCAGCTCGGCCCGCATGAGCAGGGCCAGCACGCCGCCGAAGAGGAAGAAGGCGAACGAGGTGATCAGGTACATGTACCCGATGACCTTGTGGTCGGTCGACGTCAACCAGTTGACGATGATCGACCCCTTGCGCGACGGTGCCTGACCTTCGGTGCGCGCTTTACTCACGGTGGTGGTCATGACTCGTCATTCTCCTCGGCGTCGGCCGACCCGGTGTCGTCCTCGGTGTCCTCCGCCTCGGCTTCGTCACCCTCGTCGGTCGCCTCGGTCTCCTCCTCGGCGGCCTCGGTGCCCTCGGCCCGCTCGGAGGCCTCGTCATCGTTGGCGGCCTCGGCGTCTGCCTGGGCCTGGG
This sequence comes from Nocardiopsis lucentensis DSM 44048, assembly GCF_000341125.1. GTDB lineage: Bacteria > Actinomycetota > Actinomycetes > Streptosporangiales > Streptosporangiaceae > Nocardiopsis > Nocardiopsis lucentensis. The sequence continues at coordinate 1,434 of NZ_ANBC01000537.1, forward strand.
CGGCGGCCTCGTCCAGCTCGGCCGCCTCCCGCTCCGCGAGGGCGGTCTGTTCGGCGGCCCACGCGTCGTACTCCTCCTGGGAGACGACCTCGACGTTGAAGAGCATGCGGGTGTGGTCGGCGCCGCACAGCTCGGCGCAGCGGCCGATGTACTCCCCGGAGGTGCCCTCCTGGAGCTGGACCTGGAAGGCGTTGTCCCGGCCGGGGATGACGTCCATCTTGAACGCGAACTCCGGGATCCAGAACGAGTGGATGACGTCCGTCGCCCGGAGGTCGAAGTGCACGACCGCACCCTCGGGGAGAACGAGGGTGGGCTGCGTCGAGGGGTCGGCGCTGCCGGTCGGGTCGGGGGTACCGACCTCGGAGAACTGCACCTCGCCGCCGTCGTCCAGCGTCTCGTCCAGGTAGTTGAACTGCCAGGCCCACTGGAAGGCGACGACCTCGACGTGGACGTCGGCGGGCTCGTCGGTCTCCAGCAGGTAGGCCTGATCGCGCGCGGTGAAGTAGAAGAGCACCGAGATGACGACGATCGGCAGGATGGTGTAGAGCGCTTCGATGGGCATGTTGTACCGCACCTGCGGCGGCAACTGCTCAGAGCGCTTGCGGTGGAAGATGACCGACCAGATGATCAGTCCCCACACGAGAATGCCGACCGCGAACGCCGCCACCCAGGAGCCCTGCCAGAGCGAGAGAACCCGCTCGGCCTGCTCGGTGATCGGCTCCGGCATGCCCAAACGAGTGAGCTCGTTCGACGCGCAGCCGGTCGCGGCCAGCCCCAGCACGGCGAGCGCGGCGCCGCGTGGTGCCCATCGGCGCGTCTTGGAGCGCCGATTCTCTTGGCGGGTCGGACTCACGGATTGCCTTCCCAGCGGTGAAGCCCGCGGATCGTCCGCGGGCGGCCTAAGTATCCAAAGCTTGTCAGGGGGAAACATTATCGCGAACCGTCCAGCGTCCTGTTCATGGGCTGACCTGGTCAGCGTGTTGCCAGACAGCCTTTACGGGACGCGCGGCGGCACACGGAGCCGGGCCCGTTCGCCCGCGGAGGGCAACCCTCCCGGCTGGCTACGAGGCGCGGCCCGGCGCGTCCCCCCGGGCCCCCGTCCGCGATCGTTCGCCGTCGACCGGCGCGCGGTGCGCGAGGCGGGACCAAGGTGAGCGTATCGCTGGGTTTACGACGCCCTTAACCGGGTTCGCCTTAGTCGGAGGAGCGGGTCAAGATTGGGACACAGGACGACGACACCGCGGGGGGATGACCGTGCCCGAGTATCCGAACGAGCGACCTTTGGTGACCGTGGAGGCGGTCGGCCGCAAGTGCCCGATCCCGATCCTCATGCTCGCCCAACGCCTGCACGAGGTGCCCATCGGCTCCGTCATCGCCGTCACCGCGGACGATCCCGCCGCGAAGGCGGACATCCCCGCCTGGTGCCGGATGAAGATGCACGACTTCGTCACGGAGGAACCCCTGACCCGGGGTAGCGCTTATCACATCCGCCGCAGGTACTGAAAGGCCGCCCCTGGTCGCGGTTGCGTTGCGGTAACGATGTGGCTCCTGCGGAACCGGCGGGTGGCGCACACCACGCCGTGGACGCGCCAGAGGCCGCGCGGACGGCGAACGTCCACACGGCCTCTGCCCGGCTCGGGGCTGGGAACAGCCCTGTTTAGCGAGCGTAGAACTCGACGACGAGCTGCTCGTCGAAGGGCACCGGGATCTGCTCACGCTTGGGGCGGTCGACGACCGCGATGCGCAGGTCCTGGTGGCTCACGGCGAGGTGGCCGGCGATCTTGTCGTCGGCGTGGACGCCCTCGGCGGCCTCGACGAACGGGACCATCTGGCGGGACTTCTCCCGCACGCTGATGATCTGGCCCGGCTTGACCTGGAAGGACGGGATGTCGACCTTCTTGCCGTCCACGGTGATGTGGCCGTGGTTGATGAACTGGCGGGCGGCGTAGATCGAGGCGGCGAAACCGGCGCGCAGCACGACCGTCGCCAGGCGCAGCTCCAGCTCGGCGAGCATCTCCTCACCGGTACGGCCGGGGCGCTTCTTGGCGTTCTCGTAGACGCGCAGCAGCTGCTTCTCGGTCAGGTCGTAGTACCAGCGCACCTTCTGCTTCTCCGCCTGACGGACGGCGAAGTCGCTGCTGTTGCGGCGGACACGGCGACCGTGCTCACCGGGCGGGTACGGACGCTTCTCGAAGTAGCTGACCGCCTTACGGGTCAGCGGGGTGCCGGCGCGCCGGGACAACCGCACCTTCGGTCCGGTGTAGCGCATGCGTAGTCCTTTCACAGTGAATCCGGGAATCCCAGGTAAGGCTGGCCTAGATCTGGGAGGCGCCTACGGCGCCCGAGTCCCGCCGACGGTGCGGCTGGGGCGGGGTCCCCCCC
>NZ_ANBC01000538.1 GCF_000341125.1 Nocardiopsis lucentensis DSM 44048
GGAAAAGCCCGGCACGCGTTTCAGCGCACCGGGTGGCACGGGGCTCCCCGTGCTGGTCGGCGGAGGCCGACCGTCGGGCAGCGGCCCGGTCCAGGACCGGGTCGTGCGGGTCGCGACTTACTACTCTACGGGTTCGCGGACACCGCCCCGACCAGGACGGCGCGTCCAGGCCGGGGCGGCACGGCGGATCACACGAACGGAGCGACCTCGGCGGCGACCTCGGAACCGTAGGAGCGCTCCAGGCGCTCGGTCAGGGAGGCGCCGGTCAGGGAGTACTCCTGGGGTCCGTCCGCCTCCAGGCAGTGCGCGGCCGTGGCGTTGCCGACCTGCGCGGCGCGCTCCAGGGGCAGGCCCCACGAGTGGGCGGCGAGGAAGCCGGCCCGGAAGGCGTCGCCCATGCCCGTGGGGTCGACGAGTTCGCCGACGGCGGCGGACGGGACGTGCACGCTCGGCTCGCCCTCGCGGTCGATCCGCGCGCCCTTGGCTCCCAGGGTCGTGACGCGGGTGCCGACCAGTTCGAGGATCTCCTCGTCCGACCATCCGGTCTTCTGTTCGGCGAGCGCCTTCTCGTACTCGTTGCTGAACAGGAAGGCCGCCCCCTCGATCAGGGAGCGGACCTGCTCGCCGTCCATACGGGCGAGCTGCTGCGAGGGGTCGGCGGCGAACGGGATGGAGCGCGACCGGCACTCCTCGCTGTGGCGGACCATGGCGGCCGGGTCGTCGGCACCGATGAGGACGAGGTCGAGGCCGCCGACACGGTCCGCGATGGGCTGGAGTTCGATGTTGCGGGCCTCGGCCATGGCGCCCGCGTAGAAGGAGGCGATCTGGTTCTGGTCGAGGTCGGTGGTGCAGATGAAGCGAGCGGTGTGCCGCAGTTCGGAGATATGGACCGCGGAGGTGTCGACGCCGTGGCGGTCCAGCCAGGAGCGGTACTCCTCGAAGTCGGTGCCCGCCGCGCCCACGAGCACGGGGGTGAGGCCGAAGCCACCCATACCGAAACAGATGTTGGCGGCGACCCCGCCGCGCCGTACGTCCAGCTCGTCGATGAGGAAGGAGAGGGACAACTGCTGGATCTGGTCAGGGATGATCTGCTCCGAGAACCGGCCCTGGAAAGTCATCAGGTGGTCGGTGGCGATGGATCCGGCAACCGCGATACGCACGGGACGAGGGCTCCTTGCTGGGAGGCGTCAGTCGGTGTCGACTCGATGGGCGCGGTCGCGCCCGTTCGGACCGCCCCAGGGTATACAGCGACTCACCGTTCTCGGGAGGAGACCGGCCGGAACCGGGCATGGCGGAGGGGAGGGCGGTCGTGGCCGCCCTCCCCTCGGGCACCGTGCCCCGGTCGGCCCGGGGTCAGGGGGATCGCCGTGTGGCGTGGCGCCTAGTTGAAGGAGTCACCGCAGGCGCAGGAACCGGTCGCGTTGGGGTTGTCGATGGTGAACCCCTGCTTCTCGATGGTGTCGACGAAGTCGATCGTGGCACCCACGAGGTAGGGGGAGCTCATCCGGTCGGTGACGACCTCGACCCCGCCGAAGTCGGTGACCACGTCCCCGTCGAGGTCACGCTCGTCGAAGTAGAGCTGGTAGCGCAGCCCCGAGCAGCCGCCGGGCTGGACGGCGACGCGGAGACGCAGGTCGTCGCGGCCCTCCTGCTCCAGGAGCGCCCGAACCTTGGCGGACGCCTCGTCGGTGAGGATGATCCCCTCGGTGACCTCGCTCTGAACCGTCATGTTGTAAAGCTCCTCTGGAAAGGGGTCGCGGCTGCCTGGCCACCCCGGGTGGCGTACGGGACGGACCCGCCTCGACGGGTCCGATCCTCCTCAACGGGTGTCAACGTCCGGGGTCGATACCGCATTCCGCCGCGCGGCGGCTGTGTTCTCCCTGCCGCCGTGGCCCCTGATCGTGGAGTGGCCACGGCTACGCACGATATCTGTGTGCGGTTCCAGGGTAATCCTCCCACCCGTCGCCCGCCACCGCCCAGGGCGCCGCTTCGCGGAAGGGCTGGGGCACCCTCAACCGACGCCTGACGGCGCAGCACCCCCCACTTCGTCGCCCGCCACCG
>NZ_ANBC01000539.1 GCF_000341125.1 Nocardiopsis lucentensis DSM 44048
CGCCGCTTCGCGGAAGGGCTGGGCGCCCACCCGTCACCCACCACCACCCTCAACCGACGCCTGACGGCGCAGCACCTCCCCCTTACCGACGCCTGACGGCGCAGCACCCCCCACTTCGTCGCCCGCCACCGCCCAGGGGCGGTCTCAGCGCGACCAGCGGCGGGCGATGTCGGCGGCCATCGAACGCAGCTCATCGGCCGAGCGGCCCATCGCGGCCTTCACCGAGCCCGCCGACTCCACCAGGGAGTAGGTCTCCGTGATACCGGCCGCGGCCGCCTCGGCGCGGCCGACCTTGACCGCACCGGCCGTCACCACACACGGAACCCCGTGCTCACTGGCCATGCTCGCGACTCCGTGCGGAAGCTTGCCCCGCAGGGACTGCGAGTCGAAGGAGCCCTCGCCGGTGATGACGAGGTCCGCGTCGGAGAGGCGTTCAGCCAGGCGGACCGCCTCCAGGACGCGCCGGACACCGGACTCCACGGTGCCGCCCAGCAGGAGCAGGCCGAAACCGAGACCGCCCGCGCCTCCCGCGCCGGGGGTGTCGCGGATCTCCCCCCGAGGGTCGACCCGGTCGGCGAACGCGGTCAGCGCGGCGTCCAGGCGCTGGACCTGGTCGGGGTCGGCACCCTTCTGCGGGCCGAACACGGCGCTGGCCCCGTGGACGCCCAGGAGCGGGTTGTCGACGTCGGTGGCGGCGATGAGGCGGACCCCGGACACGGCCCGGCGGGCCGGTTCGAGGTCGACGCCCCCGGGTGTGTCCGCGAGGGGGCCGCCGCCGTGGCTGAGAGCGGCGGGGGGNNNNGCCCGCGCCGGCGTCGTTGGTGGAGCTGCCGCCCAGGCCGACGACGACGGTCGTGGCGCCCGCGTCGACCGCTCGGGCGATGAGCTCGCCCACACCGTGACTGGTGGTCCGGCCGGGGTCCCGGTCGGCGGCCGGGACCAGGTGGAGCCCGCAGGCCTGCGCGCTCTCCACGTAGGCGGTACCGGTCCCGGTGTCCAGGAGGTACTCGGCGGTCACCGGCGTGCCGAGGGGACCGGTGACCCGGGCCTCGTACACCTTGCCGCCCAGGGCGGCGTGCAGGACCTCGACGAAACCCGGGCCACCGTCGGAGAGCGGAAGCAGCTCGGTCGTGGCGGAGGGATCGGTCCGGTGCCACCCGTCGGCGACGGCCTGAGCGGCCTCGACCGCGGAGAGGGTTCCGGCGAACTTGTCTGGGGCGATGACGATACGCACGTGGCCATTGTGCCGGTCAGTCCGCGGTCGCACCAGACCTTCGGAGCAAATTTATCCGTTTAGTGGATTTTGATTTCCGCATAGTGAAATCTCAGTTCTGAGAATGCAGCCCCGGAGCCCCGTAGACCGGGAACCAGCGGGACCTGTCGCGCTCGACCGGCAGGTCGGTACCGATCGCGGCCTCGACCTGGAGTTCGAGCGGGTTGTCCCGCCGGTGCCCTCCCAGCGGGGCGAACGGGTAGAAGGTGCCGCGTTTGTACAGGTAGACCAGCCCCAACGCCCGTCGCCGCGTGTCGGTGAACCCCACGAGCGAGCACAGCAGCGAGGGGCCGTAGCCGTTCGCCTCCAATGTCGAGTTGACCGCGTGCAGGTCGGTGACCAGGCCGGAGATGTCAGGATCGGTGACCTCCCCCTCTCCCGGCTCCGCGCCCCCCGCGCGCATGACCAGCCAGGTGTAGCCGTAGTCGTCGGCCACCTGCTCCACGGGGGGCCCACCGCCCGCGCTGAGCAGCGCGGTCACGTCGCGCTCCAGGTCGGCGAAGGCGGCGCCCTCCGCCGCCCGGAAGGCCACCGACCCGGTGCCGGTGGGCGAGAAACCCGCCGACGCCCGCAGGGTCAGGGCCGCCGAGGGCAGCCCGAACAGTGCGTCCAGGTCGGGGCGCGCGGGCTCGGAACGGCCCAGGATCGCACGCCAGAGTCTCTTCACGGGTGCCTCGCCTCGGTGTCGTGGTGTGGTGGTCAGGACCCTTGGCCGAGCTGCCGGGAGATCTCGGCCAGCTGGGCCAGGCGCTGGTCCACCGGAGGATGCGTGGCGACCAGGCGACTCATGCTGAAGCCCTTCCGGGTGAGGGCGGGAGCGAAGAAGAAGGCGTTGAACGGTTCGGCCTGCCGCAGGTCACGGGTGGGGATGCGGGCCATGTCACCGGTGATCCTGGTGAGCGCGCTGCCCAGCGCCGACGGACGACCGGTCAGGTAGGCGGCGGAGCGGTCCGCGGACAACTCGCGGTAACGGGACAGCGCCCGGGTCAGCAGGAAGCTCAGCGCCCAAGCGACCGCGCTGACCAGGACCACCAGCAGGGCGATCACCGCGGGCGCCGGTCCGCCGTTGTTGCTCCGCCCCCCGGCGGCCCCGCTGAACACGGCGAAGCGCAGGCCCGCCTGGGTCAGGAAGCCCGCGACGATGCCGAGGAACCCGGCGATGGTCATGACCATGACGTCGCGGTGCGCCACGTGGGAGAGCTCGTGCGCCAGGACCGCCTCCAGCTCCTGGCCCTCCAGGCGCCGCAGGAGACCGGTCGTCACGCAGATCACGGAGGTCTTCTCGCTGTGCCCGGTGGCGAAGGCGTTGGGTACGTCGGAGTCGGCGATACCGACCCGCGGTTTGGCCATGTCGGCCATGGCGCACAGCCGGTCGATCACGGCGTGCAGCTCGGGTGCCTGCTGGGGGCTGACCTCGTGCGCGCCCATGGAGAACATCGCGATCCTGTCGGAGGCGAAGTAGGAGAAGAGCGCGAACCCCCCGACCACCAGGAGGACCAACCAGACACTCATGCCGACCGCGATGAGACCGACGACGAAGGCGACGTAGACCAGGGTGAGCAGACCCATGGTCGTCACCATCCGCGTGGTGAGCCCTCGGTCCGGCCTGAACTTCGAACCCGCCATGACGACTCCTCCCAACCCGTGGTTCGGAGTCTAGTTCGCCCAGGTCGGAAAGGGTTTGAGACACACCACGGCCGCCGTGACGCGAGAAGGGTCACGGCGGCCGNNNNCTCGCTCACCGGTCGACGCGCGCCGTTCGTGGGGACGGGCGGTCCGCCTGGACGGAGGGCGGCCCACCCGGCCGACAGGAGTCAGCCCGGGATGAGGCCATCGTCCTGGAGCATCTCCTGCACCTCTTCCATGGTGGCGTCGGCGGGCGGGAGGATCACCTGCGAGGGCTTGAGGTCCTCGGGGGGCAGCGGCTTGCCGTCCGCACGCACCCTGGCCAGCAGGTCGTGCAGCGCCTGACGGAACGTGGCCTCGTCACCGGACTCGATCGCCGCCTCCAGCTGGGAGTCGACGGAGTTCAACACGTCCAGGTCGGCGTCGGTGAGGTCGAGCTGGCCCTCACCCAGGATGCGGACGATCACGAGCCCTCCCGATTGTTGCCGCCCTCGATCTGCGGGGCGGAGGCGCCGCCGTTGCCCTGTCCGAGCTCCATCTTCATGCGCTCGAGCTCGGCGTCGACACCGGAGGTGCTGGCCATCCGGTCCAGCTCGCTCTGGATGTCGTCCTTGGCGGTGCCGGTGACGTCGTCGAGCGCCCCGGAGGCCAGGAGCTCGTCGACGGCGCCCGCGCGCGCCTGCATCTCGGCGGTCTTGTCCTCGGCGCGCTGCACCGCCATGCCGACGTCGCCCATCTCCTCCGAGATCCCGGAGAAGGCCTCGCTGATCTGCGTCTGGGCCTGGGCGGCGGTGTAGGTCGCCTTGATGGTCTCCTTGCGCGTGCGGAAGGCGTCCACCTTGGACTGGAGGCGCTGGGCCGCCATCGTGAGCTTTTGCTCCTCGCCCTGGAGGTTGGCGTGCTGCTCACGCAGGCCCTCGATCTGGCTCGCCAGACCGGAACGACGGGTCAGGGCCTCGCGGGCCAGGTCCTCGCGACCCTGGCCGAGGGCCGCGCGGCCCTGGTTCTCCAGCTTCTCGGACTGCTGTTCAAGCTGCTGGATCTGCAGCTCGACGCGCTTGCGGGAGGTGGCGACGTCCGCGACGCCGCGCCGAACCTTCTGCAGGAGCTCAAGCTGTTTCTGGTACGAGTAGTCGAGTGTCTCCCTGGGGTCCTCGACCGAGTCCAGGGCCTTGTTGGCCTTGGACTTGAAGATCATGGAAAGTCGCTGAAACACGCTCATCGGCGTGGCCGTCCCCTTCTCGGTGCGTACATCGGCTGTTCCCAGCGGGCGCTTCGCCCAACCCTACGCGGTCTGGCCCGCGGTCGCCATAAAGCTGTGACCGGCTACCCTGAAGGTGTGTTCCGACGTCGCTCCGCTACCGCAGCCACGGATTCGAAGCTTGCCGAATCCGCCAGCCAAGAGGCCACTGAGTCCACCCAACCTAAGGGATATACCCCTAAGAAGGGTGTCCCCACCCCAAAGCGCAAGGAATCCGAACGTGACCTGCGCAGGCCGCTCAACGTCCCGCAGTCGCGCAAGGAGGCCTACCGGGCCTACCAGGAGCGCCTCGACCGCCAGCGCGGGCGCAAGGCCCGTGACGCGGGCGCTCCCAAGGGCGAAGAGCGCTACTTCCGCCAGCAGGACATGGGCGAGGCCAGGGCCTTCGCCCGCGACTTCGTCGACTCGCGGCGCTGCGTCAGCGAGTTCTTCCTCCCGCTGTCGGTGCTCATCCTCGCGCTGTCCCTCGTGAACGTGCCCCTCGTGCAGATGGCCGTGTACCCGCTGTTCGTGCTCATGCTGGTCACGATCGTCACCGAGGGCGTCATCGTGGGCCGCACGGTCAAGAGGCGCGCCGCCGAGTACTTCCCGGACGACCCGTTGGTCAGGGGCGCGGGCTGGTACGCGGCGATGCGGCAGATCCAGTTCCGCCGCCTGCGCCTGCCCAAGCCCCGGTTGAAGGTCCGAGACGACCCCACGCCGCGCCACGCGCGCTGAGGCCGGGGGGCCACGGACGGTGAGCAGGGCCGGTGCGTGCACCGGCCCTTCACCCGAACCGAAATGGGAGCGCTCCCGAACAGGCTCCGGCGTGCCTCGCGCGCCGACGCGCTCCCCCGCTACAGTGCTCCGCATGGAGTTTCGGCATCTGGGCAACAGCGGTCTGGTCATCAGTGAGATCGCCTACGGAAACTGGATCACACACGGCTCTCAGGTCGAGGAGGAGACCGCCGCCGCCTGCGTGCGCGCGGCGCTGGACGCGGGCGTCACCACGTTCGACACCGCGGACGTCTACGCGCAGGGCAAGGCGGAGGAGGTCCTCGGCCGGGCGCTGAAGGGCGAGCGCCGCGACGGGCTGGAGATCTTCTCCAAGGTGTTCTGGCCCATGGGCGAGGGCAAGAACGACCGGGGGCTGTCCCGCAAGCACATCATCCGTGGCGCGGAGGACTCCCTCCGCCGACTGGGAACCGACTACCTGGACCTGTACCAGGCTCACCGGTTCGACTACACGACCCCGCTGGAGGAGACCATGCGGGCCTTCGAGGACCTGGTCCGCCAGGGCAAGGTCCTCTACGTGGGCGTCTCCGAGTGGCGGGCCGAGGAGATCGAGCGCGCGCTGAAGATCGCCGACGAGATGGGCTTCGACCGCATCGTCTCCAACCAGCCGCAGTACAACATGGTGTGGCGGGTCATCGAGTCCGAGGTCGTGCCGGTGTGTGAACGCGAGGGCATCGGCCAGATCGTGTGGTCGCCCATCGCGGGCGGGGTGCTCACCGGTAAGTACCGCCCCGGCCAGGCCGCCCCGAGCGGTTCGCGCGGAGCCGACCCGAAGAGCAGTCACTTCGTCAAGGACATGACCGAGGACGAGGCGCTCCTGCGGAAGGTCGCGGAGCTGGAGCCGCTCGCCGCCGAGGCGGGTCTGAGCATGGCGCAGCTGGCCATCGCCTGGGTCCTTCGCAACCGGAACGTGTCCGCCGCGATCGTCGGCGCCTCCCGCCCGGAGCAGGTGCGCGACAACGTCGAGGCGGCCGGGGTCACACTCGACGACGCGCTGGTCGCACGCATCGACGAGATCCTGGGCGACAGTGTTCGGCGGGACGCCGCGCTCACCCGCAGCCCGGAGGACATCCGAAACCTCGGTTAGGTTTCCGGAGCCGTCACCCGAGGGGATTGTCGTTCGGGCGCCGGCAGGGTTCTGCACGACGAGGCGAGCCGCGTAGCGAGGAACGAGCGACAGGCGTGGCCGAGGAGGAAGAATCCCTGCCTTGAGGGCGGCCGAACACGGGCCGAAGCGCAGCGGAGGCCCAAAACAAACACGACGGCGCCCCGGCACCCGTCGGGTGCCGGGGCGCCGTCGTGTCCGGCGGGTCAGCGCGCCATGTCCCGCGCCAGGTGGGAGCGGTGCGGCCGTCCGGTGCGCCAGAGCCGCCGCAGGTCGGCGCGGGTCTGGTGGGAGAGCTGGAGGTGGAAGTAGTTGACATGCTCACCGACGGCGAACAACCACATACCGGCCCCGGGCCACACCCGTGTCCAGAGGATCCCCTCGGACAGGGACCAGCCAATGAACACGCCCGCGAGGAGGAGGAGCCCCGCATTGACCCACCTCAGGAAGCGAAAGACCGCCATACCCACCGGTCGCGGCGCCCGGGTGCGCAGCTGGTGGATCTTGGCCCACCAGTAGGCGCTGCCCTCGACCAGCAACAGGGCGCCCAGACCGAACCCCGCCAGGTTGACCGGGGAGGGCGGCACACTGAGCACGTCGAAAATGATGAAGGCGAACAGGGGGATGTTGACGAGTTCGAGTACCGCGAGGTTGCGGAGGGTGGAAACCATGCCCCAATGATCCCGTTCCGTCGGGACATCCGCGTTCTCGGTACGGCCGGGAGCGGACTACTCGGCCCCTTCGAGCGACATCGCGTAGGCCTCCCGGTCATCATCCATCAGCGCGACCCGCTCCACGCCGACCTCGGCGAGCTCCCTCCAGTGCTCGCCCAGCCAGCTCTCCGCGTCGCCCCGCGAGGTGAAGGCCTCCTCAGGCAGGTCCGTGCCCTGGGGCTCCCCCTCGTCGGCCCCGATGTACCGCCAGGTCCACGCCATGTCCGGCCGCCCTTCGTCGCCGATCCGCCGGTGTCCGTCACCGGCTCCTGCCCCGAGCTTAACCAAGGCTTGGCGCGTCATGCTGTTTACTTCTTCGGGTGCGTATCCGATTTCTCGGGACAGCGGGTCACGCGGGCTGGCCGGCCCCGCAGTGCACCTGTGCCTCCTGCAACCAGGCGCAGGCGGAACGCCGCCTGCCGCTGCGCGTGACCGTCGACGACCGCTTCCGCATCCGCCCGGAGGGCGCGGTCGGACCGGTGCCCCCGGGGTACACGGTCACCCGCGCCGCGGACGGCGTTCTGGTCGAGGGCCCCAACGGTGGGCGTCTGCTGTTCGCGCGCTCCGCCCCGGGGCCCGCACCGGGCGGGCCCCCGGTCGAATCCGACCGCGCGGACACCTCCGCTTACGCCGCGACGGCACCACCGCAACAGGTGGACATGGTGATCGTCGACGTGGCGCGACGACCTGAGGTCATCGGGGAGCTGCGGCGGTCCGGAGTGATCGGGGTGACCACGGCGGTCGTGGCGGTCGGCGGTGACCACCGGGTCCGTTCTCCTTGGGAGTTCGCCCGCAGGGCACGGCTGTGGGGGGCGTTCGCCCCCGGCGACGGTCACGTGATGTCGTGCCCGCCCACCGTGTGGCCCGAGTCCCGGCCGCACGGCCCGCACCGCGTGCTGATCACCGGCGGGGCTCGTTCCGGTAAGTCCACCGAGGCCGAACTCCGCCTGCTCGCCGAGCCCCGCGTGGTCTACGCGGCCACCGGCCCCGCACCCGACCCGGAGGAGGACCCCGAGTGGGCGAAGCGGGTCGCGGCGCACGCCGGCCGCCGCCCCTGGTGGTGGCGGACCGAGGAGACCGCCGATCTGGTGGGGCTGCTCAAGGGGGCGCGCGGCTCCGTGCTGGTCGACTGCCTCGGCACTTGGCTGACCGCCGTCATGGACCGGCACGGGATGTGGGCCGACCCGCCCGGCCGGGACGCCCCGGAAAGGCTGGAGGCGGAGGTCGACGGCCTCCTGGAGGCATGGCGGACCACCCAGGCCTACGTGGTGGCGGTGACCAACGAGGTCGGCTCGGGCGTGGTCCCCGCGACCCCTGCCGGGCGACTGTTCCGCGACCACCTGGGCAGGCTCAACCAGTGGGTGGGGGCCGAGTCCGAGGAGGTCGTCCTGGTGACGGCGGGCCGCGTCCTGGACCTGCCGTGAACGGGGACGCCACCGCGGGCGCGCGGATGGCCCTGGGCACGTTCACCGTCGTGCCCGTGCGCGTGGAGCGGGTGGACCGCGCCGCCGCCGGGTGGGCGATGTTCTGGGCCGCGCCGCTGGGCGGGGTGCTCGGCGCCCTCATCGGAGCCGTCGCCCTGGCGGGCGCGGCCCTCGGCCTGTCCGATCC
>NZ_ANBC01000540.1 GCF_000341125.1 Nocardiopsis lucentensis DSM 44048
GGACATCGGCCCGTTCGGCGTCATCACCCTGGTGGTCGTGCTGGCCGCGCAGGTGCTGGCGCTCGGCCAGCTGGTCGGGACGTCCCCGGGCACCGCCCTGGCCGGTGCGGCCGCCGCGTGGGCGGTGGGACGCCTGGCGGTCACCCTCTCCTGCACTCCGCGGGTGCCCTCGGCCCGGCCCGAGGGGTTGGGCGCGCTGGTGGCGGGCACGGTGAGCGCCCGGCTCGCCGCGGCGGGCTGCGTGGTCGTGGCCGTGGTGTGCGCGATGGCCTGGCTCCACTCCCCCCTCTCGACCGCGGGCTGCGTGGCCGGAGTCGTGGCCGGACTGCTCGTGGCGGGCGCGCTGCTGCGGCGCTCGGTACGGCGCCTCGGTGGGATCACGGGTGACGTGTTGGGCGCCCTGGTGGAGTCGGCGACGGCCGCGGCACTGGTCACGGCGG
>NZ_ANBC01000541.1 GCF_000341125.1 Nocardiopsis lucentensis DSM 44048
TTCGCACCAAGCTCCAAGCACCCCGCGGACCGATGTCACCAGCATCACATTTTTTCACACGGAGTTTCGCACCCCGCCCGCCTGGGCAGAGCCGACCGGTCCGGGCGACCCCGTACGACACCCCCCACCGGCGACCAGAGCCCGCCTCCCCGCGTGGAGCGGACGCGGTCGCCCCGGGGAACGCCCCTGCTCCCGCCGCGCACGGAGTGCCCCGTCAGCGCCCGGGAGAGCGCGGGGTGCCGCGTCGCCGCCGCGTTCACGAGGCGACTAGCATCGGGGACGTGAGCACGTCGTTGTCAGTACATACGGAGTCCCCCAGTTCGCTCGACGCCGACGCGGTTGTCGTCGGTTACCACTCCGGAGGCGACGCTCCGGAGCCCGCGTCGGGCGCTCATGACGTCGACGCCGCCTTCTCCGGTGGCCTCGGCTCGACCCTGTCGCTCCTGGGAGCGAGCGGCGAACCCGAGGAGGTGCACACCCTTGCCTCCCTCGGAGCCGTCACGGCCCCGGTCGTCGTCGCGGTCGGTCTCGGCCCGGCGCCCACCGACGGTCCCGTCGACTCCGACATCCTGTCCCGCGCCGCCGGAGCGGCCCTGCGTTCCCTGTCCTCGCGCCCCGAGGGCACCGGCCGCGTCGCCCTGGCCCTGCCGGCCGGAACCGCCGATGAGGCGGCCGCGGGGGCGCCNCGCCTACTCCTTCGACCGGTACCGCACCGGGGAGAAGGCCGCCAAACGCGACGGCCGGACCGTCGACCTGACCGTGGTCTCCACCGCCTCCGGCGCCGCCGAGGCCGTGGAGCGCTCCAGGATCCTGGCCGAGGCCGTCTCCCTGACGCGTGACCTGGTCAACACCGCCCCCGCGGACCTGGTCCCCGAGGACCTGGCCGCGGCGGCCCAGGACACGGCCCGGCAGGCCGGCCTCCAGATCGAGGTCCTGGACGAGCAGGCCCTCGCCGAGGGCGGCTACGGCGGTCTGACCGGAGTCGGCCAGGGTTCGACCAACCCGCCCCGGCTGGTCCGTCTGGCCCACAGCCACCCGGAGGCCGGCAAGACCGTCGCCTTCGTCGGCAAGGGCATCACGTTCGACTCCGGCGGCCTGTCCCTCAAGCCCGCGGGCTCGATGGACTGGATGAAGTCCGACATGGCCGGCGCCGCCTCCGTGCTCGCCGCCATGCGCGCCATCGCCGCGCTGGAGCTGAAGGTCAACGTCGTGGCCTACCTGGCCGTGGCCGAGAACATGCCCAGCGGTACCGCCCAGCGCCCCTCCGACGTCCTGAGCATCTACGGCGGCAAGACCGTCGAGGTCCTCAACACCGACGCCGAGGGCCGTCTGGTCATGGCGGACGCCCTGGTCCGCGCGCACGAGGACGAGCCGGACCTGATCGTGGACATCGCCACGCTGACCGGCGCCCAGCTCGTCGCGCTCGGCACCCGCGTGTTCGCCGTCATGTCCAACGACGACACCGTCCGCGACGAGGTCGTCGCCGCGGCCGGAGCCGCCGGTGAGGCCGCCTGGCCGATGCCGCTGCCCTCCGAGCTGCGCGCCGGCCTGGACTCGTCCGTGGCCGACATCGCCAACGTGGCCGGGGAGCGCTGGGGCGGCATGCTCTCCGCGGGCGTGTTCCTCAAGGAGTTCATCGAGGACGGCGTCAAGTGGGCGCACCTCGACATCGCGGGCCCGTCCTTCAACCAGGGCGGACCGCACGGCTACACGTCCAAGGGCGGAACCGGCGCGGGCACGCGCACCCTGGTCCGCATCGCCGAGGAGTACGCCGGCAAGTAGGACTCGGGGAGGGACGGCGGTCCCGTGAGCCGGAGCGCCGCCCCTCCCCGGTCCCCGCGGACCGGGCGCCGTCCCCCACGTGCCGGTTCCGCGACCCACCACCCGGAATCACCAGCCACTGAACAAGGAGTTCGTTCCCGTGAGTGAGAGCGGCGGCACATTCGACCTCGTCGTCCTTGGCGGCGGCAGCGGCGGCTACGCGGCGGCGCTGCGCGCGGCGGAGCTCGACATGAGCGTCATCCTGATCGAGAAAGACAAGCTGGGGGGCACCTGCCTGCACCGCGGCTGCATCCCCACCAAGGCGCTCCTGCACTCGGCCGAGGTCGCTGACTCCGCCAAGGAGAGCGAGAACTTCGGTGTCAAGGCCACCTTCGAGGGCATCGACATCGACGCGGTCCACAAGTACAAGGACAAGGTGATCAGTGGCCTGCACAAGGGCCTGAGCGGGCTGGTCAAGTCCCGCAAGATCACGGTCGTCGAGGGTGAGGGCCGCCTGACCGGCCCCGACGAGGTCACCGTCGACGGCACCGTCTACAAGGGGCGCAACGTCCTGCTCGCCACCGGTTCCCAGCCCAAGACCCTGGGTCTGGACATCGACGGTGAGAAGGTCATGACCAGCGACCAGGCCCTGGGCCTGAACCGCGTCCCCGAGTCGGTCATCGTCCTGGGCGGCGGCGTCATCGGCGTGGAGTTCGCCAGCGTCTGGCGCTCCTACGGAGCCGACGTCACCATCGTCGAGGCCCTTCCCCACCTGGTCCCCGTGGAGGAGGAGTCCAGCTCCAAGCTGCTGGAGCGGGCCTTCCGCAAGCGCAAGATCAAGTACGAGCTGGGCACGCCGTTCGAGTCGGTCAAGACCACCGACGCCGGTGTCACCGTCACCCTCCAGGGTGGCAAGACCCTCGATGCCGAGGTGCTGCTCGTCGCCATCGGACGCGGCCCGGTCTCCGAGGGCCTCGGCTACGAGGAGCAGGGCATCGCCCTGGAGCGCGGCTTCGTCAAGGTGGACGAGAACCTGCACACCGGTGTGGGCAACGTCTACGCGGTCGGCGACCTGATCCCGACCCTCCAGCTCGCCCACGTCGGCTTCGCCGAGGGCATCTTCGTCGCCGAGCACATCGCCGGGCTCAACCCGCCCGCGATCGACTACGACGGTGTCCCGCGCGTCACCTACTGCGAGCCCGAGGTGGCTTCGGTCGGCCTCACCAGCAAGGCGGCCAAGGAGCGCGGCCACGACGTGGTCGAGATGAACTACAACCTGGCGGGTAACGGCAAGAGCCAGATCCTCCAGACGCAGGGCGCGGTGAAGGTCATCGCCGAGAAGGACGGGCCGGTCCTGGGCGTCCACATGGTCGGCAGCCGCGTCGGCGAGCTCATCGCCGAGGGCCAGCTGATCTACAACTGGGAGGCGCTGCCCTCGGAGGTGGCCCAGCTCATCCACCCGCACCCGAGCCAGTCCGAGGCGCTGGGCGAGGCGCACCTGGCTCTGGCGGGCAAGCCCCTGCACGTCCACGACTGACCGCACCACCCGGGGGCGGGCCGACGCGGCCCGCCCCCGCCACATCCGCGCTGCCCAGTCAAGGCGTTGGGCAGATTCCGCGCCCAGATCCAACGAGGAACCCATGCCGACTTCCGTTTCCATGCCCGCCCTGGGTGAGAGCGTCACCGAGGGCACCGTCACCCAGTG
>NZ_ANBC01000542.1 GCF_000341125.1 Nocardiopsis lucentensis DSM 44048
CCGTGTGCGGGCGCTCGCGGACCAGCACCCGCTCTACCCCAACCTGTGACGGGTCACGACACGACAGGGAGAAGAACAGTGGTACACGCAGTCAAGGGTGTCGTGGCCGCGGGGCGCGGGGCCGAAGTCTCCGTCGAGACGATCCTGGTCCCCGACCCCGGTCCCGGCGAGGCCCTGGTGAAGGTGCGGGCCTGCGGGGTCTGCCACACCGACCTCCACTACCGGGAGGGCGGCATCAACGACGACTTCCCGTTCCTGCTCGGCCACGAGGCCGCCGGGGTGGTGGAGGCCGTCGGGGACGGTGTCACCGACCTGGCGCCCGGGGACTTCGTCGTCCTCAACTGGCGCGCCGTCTGCGGAGCCTGCCGGGCGTGCCGACGCGGACGCCCCTGGTACTGCTTCGACACCCACAACGCCGCGCGGCCGATGACGCTGGAGGACGGCACCCCGCTGAGCCCCGCGCTGGGCATCGGCGCCTTCGCCGAGAAGACCCTCGTCCACAGCGGTCAGTGCACCAAGGTCGACCCGAAGGCGCCGCCGGAGGTGGCCGGACTGCTCGGCTGCGGCGTCATGGCGGGCGTCGGCGCGGCGATCAACACCGGGTCGGTCGGCCGCGGGGACAGCGTCGCCGTCCTCGGCTGCGGCGGCGTCGGCGACGCGGCCATCGCGGGCGCCCGGTTGGCGGGCGCCCGCACGATCATCGCCGTCGACCTCGATCAGCGGAAGCTCGAGTGGGCCGAACGGTTGGGCGCCACCCACACGGTGGACGCGCGCACCCGGGACGTGATCGAGTCGATCCGGGAGCTGACCGGCGGTCACGGGGCGGACGTCGTGATCGACGCGGTCGGCAGGCCGGAGACCTTCCGCCAGGCGTTCTACGCCCGCGACCTCGCCGGGACGGTGGTGCTGGTCGGCGTCCCCACCCCGGACATGACCGTCGACCTCCCCCTCCTGGACGTGTTCGGCCGCGGCGGAGCGGTGAAGTCGTCCTGGTACGGCGACTGCCTGCCGAGCCGCGACTTCCCCATGCTCGTCGACCTCCACCTCCAGGGCCGGCTCGACCTGGGCGCCTTCGTCACCGAGACCATCGGCATCGGCGACGTCGAGCGCGCCTTCGAGGACATGCACGACGGACGCGTCCTGCGCTCGGTGGTGGTCCTGTGAGCGCGCGGATCGAACACCTCGAGACCTTCGGGGCCTTCAGCCTCGACGGAGGCACCTGGGAGGTCTTCAACAACGTGTGGCTGGTCGGCGACGACGAGGAGGTCGTCGTCATCGACCCCGCGCACGACGCCCGGGCGGTGCTGGAGGCGGTCGGCGGCCGCTCGGTGGTCGCAGTGGTCTGCACCCACGGGCACAACGACCACGTCAACGCCGCGGTCGAGGTGGCGGACAAGTCCGGCGGGCCGATCCTGATCCACCCCCACGACGAGCCGCTCTGGCGGTCGGTGCACCCCGACCGCGCCCCCGACGCCTGGCTGGCTCACGGCGGCTCCGTCACGGTGGCCGGAACGACGCTGCGGGTGCTCGGCACGCCGGGCCACACGTGGGGTGCGGTCTCGCTGTACGCCCCCGACCTGGGCGCCGTCTTCTCCGGCGACACCCTGTTCCAGGGAGGGCCGGGCGCCACGGGCCGCTCCTACTCCTCCTTCCCGACCATCATCGAGTCGATCCGGGACAGCCTGCTGACGCTGCCCGCCGACACCGTCGTCCACACCGGACACGGCCCCACCACGACCATCGGCGCCGAGGCGCCGCACCTGGACGGCTGGATCCAGCGCGGATTCTGACGCACTCCGACCACACGATCAGGAGGACCCCCCTATGCCGACCCAACCACGTGTCGTGCTCATCGGAGCGGGCATCGTCGGCTGCGCACTGGCCGATGAGCTGACCGCACGCGGGTGGACCGACGTCACCGTGCTCGAACAGGGGCCGCTGTTCGCCACCGGCGGCTCCAGCTCCCACGCGCCAGGCCTGGTGTACCAGACCGTCGGGTGCAAGACCATGACGGAGTTCGCCAAGTACACCGTCGAGAAGTACACCGCGCTGACGCTCGACGACAAGTGGTGTTTCCAGCAGCTCGGCGGCCTGGAGGTGGCCACCACCCCGGAACGTTGGGCCGACCTGAAGCGCAGGCACGGTTGGGCGACGTCGTGGGGCGTGGAGAGTTACCTGCGCGACCCCGGCGAGTGCGCCGAACTGCACTCACTGCTCGACCCTGGCAGGATTCTCGGCGGCTTCCACATCCCCGGCGACGGGCTGGCCAAACCGGTACGCGCCGCCGAGGCCCAGGCCCGGCGGGCGATGGACCGCGGAGCACGCTTCCTCGCGCACCACAAGGTCACCGGCATCGAACGCCGCGGCGGACGGGTCCGGGCCGTCGTCACCGAGCACGACACCTTCACGGCCGACATCGTCGTCTCCTGTGTCGGCATGTGGGGTCCGCGGATCGGCCGCATGGTCGACCTCGACGTCCCGCTGGTCCCGATGGCGCACCAGTACGCCAAGACCTCTCCGCTGCCGGTCCTTCGGGGCGTCAACGACGAACTGCGCGAGATGAGCAAGCCGCTGCTGCGGCACCAGGAGGCCGGACTCTACTTCCGCGAGCACGTCGACCGCATCGGCATCGGCGCCTACGAGCACCGCCCGATGCCGATCTCCGCCGACGAGATCCTCGATCCCGGTGTCGCGCCCACCATGCCGTCGGAGACGCCGTTCACCCCGGACGACTTCGACACCTCCTGGGCGGACTCCGTCGACCTGCTGCCGTGCCTGGCCGACGCCAAGGTCGACGAGGGAATCAACGGGTTGTTCTCCTTCACCCCGGACGGCAACCCACTGCTCGGCGAGCACCCCGACCTCCAGGGTTTCTGGCTGGCCGAGGCGGTGTGGATCACGCACTCCGCGGGCGTGGCCAAGGCGATGGCGGAGTGGCTGGTCGACGGTCAGCCGAACATCGACCTGCACACCTGCGACCTCAGCCGGTTCGAGGAGGTCGAGCGGGGACCGGAGTACGTCCACCTGCGCAGCTGCCAGGCCTTCGACGAGGTCTACGACGTGCTGCACCCGCTGCAGCCCGCCGAGCGGCCGCGACCGCTGCGGACCAGCCCGTTCCACGAGCGCCAGGCCGACCTCGGCGCGGTGTTCCTCGAAGGGGGCGGCTGGGAGCGGCCGCACTGGTACGAGGCCAACGCGAACCTGCCCGAGGTCGGGCAGATCCCCGATCGGGGCGACTGGGCCGCGCGGTACTGGTCGCCGATCGCGGGCGCCGAGGCACTGGTGGCGCGCAAGAGGGTGGCCATGTTCGACATGACGCCCCTGAAGCGGATCGAGGTCACCGGTCCCGAGGCGCTGACGTTCCTGCAGACGATGACGACCAACCAGCTCGACCGCAAGGTCGGATCGGTCGTCTACACCCTCATGCTCAACGAGGACGGCGGGATCCGCAGCGACCTCACCGTGGCCCGGCTCGCCGAGGACCGCTTCCAGGTGGGCGCCAACGGCCCGATCGACCTCGACTGGCTGCGCAGGCACCTTCCGCCGGGCGGACGCGTGCAGGTCCGCGACATCACCGCGGGCACCTGCTGCATCGGGCTGTGGGGTCCCGCCGCCCGGCGGCTCCTCCAGCCGCTGACCCGCGAGGACTTCTCGCACGAGGCGATGGGCTACTTCAGGTCGAAGCGGGCCTTCATCGGCGACGTCCCGGTGACCGCGATGCGCCTGTCCTACGTCGGCGAACTGGGCTGGGAGCTCTACACCACCGCCGACATGGGCCGCCGCCTGTGGGACACGCTCTGGGAGGCGGGCCGGGAACACGGCGTCATCGCCGCGGGCCGCAGCGCCTTCGCCAGCATGCGGCTGGAGAAGGGCTACCGGTCCTGGGGCGCGGACATGACCACCGAACACGACCCCTACGAGGCCGGGCTCGGCTTCGCCGTGCGCATGAACAAGGGCTACTTCCACGGCAAGAACGCCCTGAAGGGCCGCTCCGAGGACACCGTCACGCGCAAGCTGACCTGCCTGACCATCGACGACGCCCACCAGGTCGTCATGGGCTCCGAGCCGGTCCACGCCGGCGGCGCGCCGGTCGGCTACGTCACCAGCGCCGCGCGCGGCTACACCATCGGCAAGAACATCGCCTACGCGTGGCTGCCCGCGGAGGTCTCCCGGCCCGGCACCCCCGTCGAGATCGAGTACTTCGGTGAGCGCGTCCCCGCGGTGGTCGCGGCCGAACCGCTCTTCGACCCCGACATGACCCGCATCCGGTCGTGAGCCGGACACGGCGTTCCCAGCCACCGGTCACAGCCCGCGAACGCTCCCGACCCGCCCCCTCGATCCCCGGTGCCCCGTCAGCGTCCGCACCGCACGGAACGGAGACCACATTGACCGAGAACCTCGTCGCCCCTTCGGCCACCGGCGGTTCCGCACTGCCCGAGAGCCTGATCCCGACCCTGCCCGGCCACATCTACACCGATCCGGAGGTCTTCACCCGAGAACAGGAGAGGATCTTCGAGCGGATGTGGTTCTGCGCGGTCCGCGGCGCGGACCTGCCCAAGCCCGGTGACTTCCGTACGGTCCAGGTCGGACGGGAGAGCGTGATCGTCACCCGGTCCCGCGACGGCGCGCTGCGCGCCTTCCTCAACGTCTGCCGCCACCGGGGCGCCAAGCTCTGTGTGGAGGAGTCGGGCAGCGTCAAGCGCAACTTCCAGTGCCCCTACCACGCCTGGACCTACGGGCTCGACGGGAGGCTGGTCGCCGCCCCCAACCTCACCTCGATGCCGGACATCGACCGTACCGAGTACGGCCTGAAGCCGGTGCACCTGCGGGAGGGGCTCCCCCCCNCGCCCAGGACCCGCCCTCGTTCGCCGACACCGTGCAGGCCGACGTCACCGGGCGGTTGGGATCGCTGGAGGCCATCGACAACTTCGAGGTCGACGGGCTCGAACTCGGCCGGCGTATCACCTACGACGTCAAGGCCAACTGGAAGCTCATCATCGAGAACTTCATGGAGTGCTACCACTGCGCGACCATCCATCCCGAGCTCACCGAGGTGCTGCCCGAGTTCGCCGACGGCTACGCGGCCCAGTACTTCGTCGGCCACGGCGCGGCCTTCGGTGAGGAGGTCTCCGGGTTCACCGTGGACGGCAGCGCGGGCTTCGACACGTTGTCCGGGGTGGACTCCGACCAGGACCGCAAGTACTACGCGATCACCGTCCGACCGCAGGTTTTCGTCAACCTGGTCCCGGATCACGTTATTCTGCACCGGATGTTCCCATTGGCCGCCGACCGCACCGTCGTGGAATGCGACTGGCTGTACAGCAAGGACGTCGTGGCGTCCGGCCGCGACGTCTCGCACTCCGTCGAGTTGTTCCACCGGGTCAACCAGCAGGACTTCGACGCCTGCGAGCGCTGCCAGCCCGCGATGTCGTCGCGGGCCTACGCCGACGGCGGTGTCCTCGTTCCCTCCGAACACCACATCGGCGAGTTCCACCAATGGGTGCAGAACGTACTCTCCCCCGACAAGGACGGTGAATAGTCAGTATGATCACTGCCCCCAGGGTCTTTTGGCCCTCAGTGATTCTGGTAACGATATTCGTCGCGTTCACGGCGGTCTTCACCGACGTCGTGTCCACGGCGATCACCACCCTGCAGGACACCGTGATCGGCGCGTTCGGGTGGTACTACATCCTGATCGTGTGCGGGTTCGTGGTGTTCTCGATCCGAGTGGGCCTCGGCCGGTTCGGCGACATCAAGCTCGGCCCCGACGACGAGGAGCCCGAGTTCAAACTCGGCACCTGGTTCTCGATGCTGTTCGCCGCGGGCATGGGGATCGGGCTGGTGTTCTGGGGCGTCGCGGAGCCGCTGAACCACTTCGCCAGCCCCAAGCCGGGCGTCGAGGGCACGTCGCAGGAGCTCGCCCAGCAGTCGCTGGTGCAGACGTTCCTGCACTGGGGCCTGCACCCGTGGGCGATCTACGTGGTGGTCGGCCTCGCCATCGCCTACGCGATCCATCGTAAGAAGCGTCCGGTCTCGATCCGCTGGGCACTGGAGCCGCTGCTGGGCAGACGGCGGGTGAACGGCTGGCTCGGCGACCTGATCGACGTCGTCGCGGTCATCGGGACCCTGTTCGGGGTGGCCACCTCGCTCGGCCTCGGCGTACTGCAGATCGCCTCCGGGCTCGACGTGCTCGGGATCGTCAGCGACCCGGGCAACTGGACGAACATCGTCCTGATCGGCGGCATCACCGCGCTGGCCATCTTCTCGGTGACCACCGGTGTGAAGCGCGGGGTCAAGTGGCTCTCCCAGATCAACATGGGGCTCGCCGTCGTCCTGATGCTCATCGTGCTGGTCACGGGGCCGACGCTGTTCCTCCTCCGGGAGTTCGTGCAGTCGATCGGGCTCTACTTCCAGAACCTGCTCCGGTTGAGCTTCGACACCACCGCTCTGGAGGGCCAGGGCGGCGCCCAGTGGCAGGGCTGGTGGACGACCTTCTACTGGGGCTGGTGGATGTCCTGGGCGCCGTTCGTCGGTGTGTTCATCGCGCGTATCTCGCGTGGCCGGACGGTGCGGGAGTTCGTCACCGGCGTCCTGCTGGTGCCGACCGCGGTCACCTTCCTGTGGCTCACCGTGTTCGGCGGCAGTGCCCTGTACCGCGAGCTGTTCGGTTCCGGGGGAGGCGTCGCGGCGGACGGGTCCGTGAACACCGAGGGGGCCCTCTTCGGCCTGCTCGGCGAACTGCCGGGAGGCACCGTCCTGGTCGCGGGAGCGGTCATCCTCATCGTGCTGTTCTTCGTGACCTCGTCGGACTCCGGGTCGCTCGTGGTCGACATGCTGGCCTCCGGGGGCAGTCACGAGACCCCGGTCTGGAGCCGGGTGTTCTGGGCGGCCGCCGAGGGACTGGTCGCCATCACGCTGCTGCTCGCGGGGGGTCTGAGCGCCCTCCAGGTCGGCGCCATCCTCATCGCTCTGCCGTTCAGCGTCGTCATGCTGCTGATGTGCGTCGCGACGTGGAAGCAGCTCGGGGAGGAACGCCGCCGCCAGATCCGGGCCCAACGCAGGATGGAGCGCGAGGAGCTCACCGAGCACGTCTCGCAGAACCTGCTCGAAGGTGACGAGTTCACCGGACAGATCTCCCAGAACCTGCTCGAGGAGGGGGAGTTCACCGCGCAGCTCTCCCAGAACCTCATCGAGGAGGGCTGGACCGACCCGAACGGCGAACCGAACGGCGCGGACCGCTCGGACACCGACGACCCCGATGCCGTCAAGGACAAGGTCTGACACATGAAGAAGCGCGTTTTCGATCAGGACGTCGACGAGGACGCGCTGCGCGTCGGTGAGCCCGGCCACGCCGCGGCCGGGCTCACCGGTGTTCTCGTCTCACTCCAGCGGAGCCGGGAACAGATGGGCGTCGGCCGGACCGTGCGGACGCTGCCGCTGATCAACCAGCGGGCGGGGTTCGACTGCCCCGGCTGCGCGTGGCCGGATCCTCAGGCCGCCGACGGCGACCGGCGCAAACCCGCCGAGTTCTGCGAGAACGGGGCGAAGGCGGTCGCGGAGGAGGCCACGACCCGCCGGATCGGTCCCGACTTCTTCGCCCGCCACTCCGTCGCCGAACTGGCCGAGCGCACCGACTACTGGCTCCGCCGGC
>NZ_ANBC01000543.1 GCF_000341125.1 Nocardiopsis lucentensis DSM 44048
TGGGACGCAGCGTTCGACGTCATCGCCGAGAACCTGGCCTCGCTCGGCTCCCCGGACGAGGCGGCGTTCTACACCTCGGGTCGGACCAGCAACGAGGCGGCGTTCGCGTACCAGCTGATGGTGCGGTGCTTTGGCACCAACAACCTGCCCGACTGCTCGAACATGTGCCACGAGTCGTCGGGGGTGGCACTGAAGGACACGATCGGGATCGGTACCGGCTCGGTCTCGTTGGCCGACCTGGAACACGCGGACCTGGTGCTGGTGCTCGGCCAGAACCCGGGCACCAACCATCCGCGCATGCTGGCGTCGCTGGAGAGGGTGAAGCGGCGGGGCGGTCGGATCGTGGCGGTCAACCCGCTGCCGGAGGCCGGGCTGTACCGGTTCAAGAACCCGCAGAGGCCGAGCGGGATCGTGGGGCGGGGCACCGCGCTGGCGGACGAGTTCGCGCAGATCCGCATCGGCGGTGACCTCGCGCTGCTTCGCGCCCTGACCGGGCTGCTGGCGCAGGCCGAGGACGCGGCGCCGGGCACGGTGCTGGACCGCGCGTTCATCGAGGCGCACACGCACGGCTTCGCGGAGTTCTTCGACCAGGCCCGGCGGATCGACTGGACGGCGACCGAACGCGCCACCGGGCTGGAGCGGCGGCAGATCGAGCGGATCGCGCGCATGCTGATGGACTCCGAGCGCACCGTGGTGTGCTGGGCGATGGGTCTGACCCAGCAGAAGCAGGGGGTGGCCACCATCCGGGAGGCCGTCAACCTGATGCTGCTGCGGGGCATGATCGGCAAGCCGGGGGCCGGGGTGTGCCCGGTGCGCGGGCACTCCAACGTGCAGGGCGACCGGACCATGGGCATCTACGAGAGGATGCCCGAGTCGTTCCTGGAGGCGCTGGAGCGCGAGTTCGGGGTCACGGTGCCGCGGGAACACGGCGTGGACACCGTCGAGGCGCTGCACGGGATGCACGACGGGCGCATCAGGGCTCTGTTCGCGATGGGCGGGAACTTCGCCGCCGCCACCCCGGACACCGAGGCCACGGAGAGGGCGCTGCGCGGCTGCGCGCTGACGGTGCACGTTTCGACGAAGCTCAACCGCTCGCACGTCGTGCCGGGCGAGACCGCGTTGATTCTGCCGACCCTCGGCCGCACCGAGCGCGACGTCCAGAGGTCGGGGGAGCAGTTCGTCAGCGTCGAGGACTCGATGTCGGTGGTGCACGCCTCCCGGGGCAGGCTCCGCCCCGCGGGCGAGCGCCTGCTGTCCGAGGTGGCGATCGTCAGCCGTCTCGCCCGCAGACTGCTCGGCGCGGACCATCCGGTGCGGTGGGAGGAGTTCGAGCGCGACTACGACGTCGTCCGCGACCACATCGCGCGGGTGGTGCCGGGCTGTGAGGACTACAACCGGCGGGTGCGGGAGCCGGACGGGTTCGTGATGCCGCATCCGCCCCGCGACTCCCGGACCTTCCCGACGGAGACCGGACGGGCGAACTTCACGGTCAACGTCCCCGAACCGATCGAGGTCCCCGACGGCAGACTGCTCCTGCAGACGCTGCGCAGCCATGACCAGTACAACACCACGATCTACGGTCTGTCCGACCGCTACCGGGGCATCGAGGACGCGCGCCGCGTGGTGCTGGTCAACGACGGTGACATCGCCGCGCTCGGCTTCGCCGACGGGGACCTGGTCGACCTGGTCTCGGAGTGGCCTGATCCGCGCGGCGGCGTCGAGGAGCGCCGCGCCCGCCGGTTCCGGATCGTGTCCTATCCGACGGCCCCCGGGTGCGCCGCCGCCTACTACCCGGAGGCGAACCCGCTGGTGCCGCTCGGCGCGGTGGCGGACAGGTCCAACACGCCGGTGTCGAAGGCGGTCGTGGTGCGGTTGGAGCCCCATGCCGATGCCGACTAGGTTCCGCTGCTCGGAACGTCACCCCAGGGGGTGGTGTTCGGGCGCCGGCAGGGGTCTGCACGACTGAGGACGGCGGCGGGCGGCGGGCGGTCCGAAGCGAAGCGGAGGACCAGAGAAGACACGTCCCCGCCCCGGTTCAGATCAGGGCGCGGATGGCCTCCTCGAACCCGGTGACGTGCTTGAGCGCGAGCTCCGCCGCCCGGTCGGCCTCGCCGTCGATGATGGCGGTCAGGAGCGGGACGTGCTCGTCCACGTGACCGGTCACCCCGGACAGCCGGGGGATGAAGACGCACCAGATCCTGGTGGCCAGGCTGTCGTAGGCGATCAGCGTGTCCTCGAGGAAGGGGTTGTAGGCGCACCGGTAGATCGCCCGGTGCACGGCGACGTCGGTGCGAAGCAGCTCGGTGGTGTCGTCCCCCTGGTCGCCTTCGAGTTGGGACCGCAGCCCGGTGAGCTCGGCGCGGTCGGCGGGCGTGGCGCGCTCGGCCGCCGCCGAGGCGGCGAGCGGCTCCAGGGGGCGCCGCACCTCCGAGATGTGCGCCAGGTCGGAGATCTGCACGTCGGTGGCGAAGGTGCCGCGGCGCGGGTAGGCCACGACCATGCGGTCCCGCTCCAGGCGCTTCAACGCCTCGCGGATCGGTGTGCGCCCCATGCCGAGTTCGGTGCTGAGCCGGTCCTCGTTGATCGGGTCGCCCGGCTGGATCTCCAGCATCACCAGGCGGTCGCGGATCGCGACGTAGGCCTGTTCCGCGAGTGAGGCTCCCGGCGATTGGTTGTTGACCTGAGTTCCCATGTGACCTACAGTACTACCAAGACTGATATATCAGTAGTTTATCAGATGGCGTTCCCCCTTCCGCTGGAGGCACCGCGATGACCGAACCCGCGTCCCCCGCCCAGCCACCCGGCGCGCACCTGCCCGACCACCCCGACTTCCTGTGGGAGGACCTGGAACCGAGGACCTTCTACGACGTCGTGATCGTCGGCGGCGGCGGTCACGGCCTCGCCACCGCCTACTACCTCGCCAAGGTGCACGGCATCACGAACGTGGCGGTGCTGGAGAAGGGGTGGCTGGCGGGCGGCAACATGGCCCGCAACACCACGATCATCCGCTCCAACTACCTGTGGGACGAGAGCTCGGGCATCTACGAGCACTCCCTGAAGCTCTGGGAGGGCCTGGAGGAGGACCTGGGCTACCCGATCCTGTTCGACCAGCGCGGGGTGCTCAACCTCGCGCACAGCCTCCAGGACGTGCGCGACAGCGTGCGGCGGGTCAACGCCAACCGGCTCAACGGCGTCGACGCCGAGTGGCTGGACCCGCGGGGCGTCAAGGAGGTCTGCCCGATCGTCAACATCGCGGAGGACGTGCGCTACCCCGTGCTGGGGGCGACCTACCAGCCGCGCGCCGGAATCGCCAAGCACGACTACGTGGCCTGGGGCTACGCGCGCGCCGCCCACGAGATGGGCGTCGACCTCATCCAGAACTGCGAGGTCACCGGGATCGAGACGGTCGGCGACCGGGTCACCGCGGTGGAGACCACCCGCGGCCGCATCGCCGCGGGCCGCGTCGGGCTGTGCGCGGCAGGCCACAGCTCGGTCCTCGCGGAGATGGCCGGTATCCGGCTCCCGCTCGCGTCGCACCCCCTGCAGGCACTGGTCTCGGAACTGCTGGAGCCCGTGCACCCCACCGTGGTGATGTCCAACGCGGTGCACGTCTACGTGTCCCAGGCGCACAAGGGCGAACTGGTGATGGGCGCCGGGATCGACAGCTACAACGGCTACGGCCAGCGTGGGTCGTTCCACATCATCGAACGGCAGATGTCCGCCGCGCTGGAGCTGTTCCCGATCTTCGCCCGAGCGCACCTGCTGCGGACCTGGGCGGGGATCGTCGACGTGAGCCCGGACGCCTCCCCGATCGTCGGCCTCACCCCGGTCGAGGGCCTCTACCTCAACTGCGGCTGGGGCACCGGCGGGTTCAAGGCCACCCCCGGCGTCGGCGACTGCTTCGCGCACACCATCGCCCACGACAAACCGCACGCGTTCAACGAGCCGTTCACCCTCGAACGGTTCACCACCGGCGCCCTCGTCGACGAGCACGGCGCAGCCGCCGTCGCGCACTGAGGAACAAGGAGCCAGGCATGCAACTCATCCCCTGCCCGTGGTGCGGGCCGCGCGAGGAAACCGAGTTCCACTACGGCGGCCAAGCGCACGTGGCCTACCCGCAGGACCCGGCCGCGCTGACCGACGAGGCGTGGGCGCGGTACGTGTTCTTCCGCGACAACCCGAGCGGCCCGTTCGCCGAGCGGTGGAGCCACAGCGCGGGCTGCCGCCGGTGGTTCAACGCCGTCCGCGACACCAGGACCTACGACCTGCTGGCCGTCTACGACGCCGGTGAGCCGATGCCCGATCTCGGAGAGAGGGACGAGGTGGTCTCGTGAGCGCGACCTTCCGGCTGCCCACCGGCGGCCTCATCGACAGGGACACCGCACTGCGCTTCACCTTCAACGGCCGGTCGATGACCGGGCACCCCGGGGACACCCTGGCGTCCGCGCTGCTGGCCAACGGTGTGCACGCGATCGGCACCAGCGTCAAGTACGGGAGGCCGCGCGGCATCGTGGCGGCGGGCTCGGAGGACCCGACGTCGCTGGTGCAGATCGAGCAGCCGTTCCCGGAACCGATGCTGACCGCGACCACCGTCGAGCTCTACGACGGACTCGTGGCCCACGGCCTGCCCGGACAGGGCAGGCTGGCCTCCGAACCCGACCCGGCCCGCTACGACGCCAAGCACGTGCACTGCGACGTTCTCGTCGTCGGCGCGGGGCCCGCGGGCCTGGTCGCCGCGCTCACCGCGGCCCGCGGCGGCGCTCGGGTCGTCGTGGTCGACGAGCAGAACCAGGCCGGGGGCGCGCTGCTCGGCACCAGGGAGTACCTCGGCGAACGGCTGTCGCAGGACTGGGCGGCCGACATCGCGGCGGAGCTGCGGAACACCCCCGGCGTGCTGGTCCTCGACCGCACCACGGCGTTCGGCGTCTACCAGGACGGGTTCGTCCTCGCCCTCCAGCGCCGTACCGACCACCTCGGCTTCGACGCGCCCGCCGACGCGGCCCGCCAGCGCGTCTGGCGGATCAGGGCCAAGCAGACCGTGCTCGCCACCGGCGCCCACGAGCGCCCCGTCGTCTTCGCCGACAACGACCGCCCCGGGATCATGCTCGCCGGTTCGGCGCGCACCTTCCTCCACCGCTACGGCGTCCTGCCCGGCACGCGGGCGGTCGTCTTCACCACCGACGACAGCGCCTACCGCGCGGCGATCGACCTCGCCAGAGCCGGTATGGACGTCGCGATGGTCGTCGACGCCAGGCCCGCCGCGCCCAGTGTTCTCGCCGCGCGGTGCTCCGCCCGGGGGATCCAGGTGCGCGCCGGTCACGTCGTCACCGGCACCGAGGGCGGGGCCCGGATCACCGACGCCCACGTCGCCCCGCTGCCCGGCACCGAGGGGAACCCGGAGACCGTCGACTGCGACACCCTGCTGGTCTCCGGCGGCTGGAACCCGGTCGTGCACCTGTTCAGCCAGGCGCGCGGCACGCTGCGCTACGACTCCGAGCTCGGCGCCTTCGTCCCCGGCGAGGAGCTGCCGACGGTGCGGGTCGCGGGGTCGGCGACGGGTGCGCTGGACCTCACCTCGTGTCTTCGGCAGGGCCGCGACGCCGGGCACGCGGCCGCGCTCGCCGCGGGGTTCGCGCCGGTGGGCGAGGTCGAGCTGCCGGTCTCGGGCGCGCGGACCGACGAGCGGCCCGGCATGGTGCTGTGGCGTGTCCCGGGCGAGCTCCGAGAGGGCGCCCCGGACACCCGCTTCGTCGACCTCCAGCGCGACGCCACGGTCTCCGACGTGCTGCGCGCAACCGGCGCGGGGCTGCGCTCGCTGGAACACGTCAAGCGGTACACGACCATCGGCACCGCCCACGACCAGGGCAAGACGTCCGGGATGATCACCGCTGGACTGGTCGCCGAGGAGCTGGGCGTCGAGCTCTCCGAACAGCGGCCCACCACGTTCCGACCGCCGTACACCCCGGTGTCCTTCGCCGCGCTGGCCGGACGGGACCGGGGCGAGCTGCACGACCCGGCGCGCGTGACCGCGTTGCACCCCTGGCACGTCGCGCGCGGCGCGCTGTTCGAGGACGTGGGGCAGTGGAAGCGGCCCTGGTACTTTCCCCGGACGGGTGAGGACATGGACACCGCCGTCCTGCGGGAGTGCCGCGCGGCACGCGAGGGCGTCGCCCTCATGGACGGCTCGACCCTGGGCAAGATCGACCTCCAGGGCCGCGACGCCGGTCGGTTCCTCGACATGCTCTACACGAACAAGATGAGCGCCCTGAAGGTCGGCCGGATCCGCTACGGGGTGATGTGCGGCGTCGATGGCATGGTCATCGACGACGGAACCGTCATCCGGCTCGCGGAGGACCGGTTCCTGGTGACCACGACGACCGGCAACGCCGCGATGGTCCTGGACTGGATGGAGGAGTGGCTCCAGACCGAGTGGCCGCACCTGGACGTGTACGCCACCTCGGTCACCGAGCACTGGGCCACGATCCCCCTGGTGGGGCCCCGGTCGCGCGACGTGCTCGCCGAGCTCGCCCCCGACCTGGACGTGGGCAACGAGGCCTTCGGGTTCATGACATGGCGGGACACCGTGCTCGACGTCGGAGCGGGCGTTCCCGCGCGGGTGTGCCGGATCAGCTTCTCCGGCGAGCTGGCCTACGAGGTCAACGTGACCGCCTGGCACGGCCTGGCCGTCTGGGAGGCGCTCATGGCGGAGGGCGAGAAGTACGGGATCACGCCGTACGGCACCGAGACCATGCACGTGCTGCGCGCCGAGAAGGGCTATCCGATCGTCGGCCAGGAGACCGACGCCACGGTCACGCCCCAGGACCTGGGGATGTCGTGGGCCGTGTCGAAGAAGAAGGCCGACTTCATCGGCAAGCGGTCCCACACGAGGGCGGAGAACAACCGGCCGGACCGCAAGCAGCTCGTCGGACTGCTGCCGGTCGACCCGGAGATCCAGCTGCCGGAGGGCGCGCAGGTCGTCGGCACCGACCGGCTGCCCGACCCCCCGGTTCCGATGCTCGGCCACATCACCTCCAGCTACCGCAGCGCCGCGCTGGACCGGACGTTCGCGCTCGCGGTCGTGCGCTCCGGCCACGAACGCGTGGGGGAGACGCTCTACGTCCCCGTCGGGGACGACCTCGTGCCGGTCACCGTGACCGAGTCCGTTCTCTACGACAGGGAAGGAGCCCGCCGTGACGGCTGACACCAGCTCACGGACCAGCCCGCTCGCCGCCTGGGCGGACCGCCTCGCCGGCCTCGCGCCCGCGTTGACGGTGGTGGAGCGGCCGTTCCTGACCCAGCTCACGGTGCGGGCCTCGGACCCGGACGCCGTGGCCGCGCTGGGTGCGGCGCTGGGCGTCGCGTTCCCCGCCGACCCGTGCACGTTCACCCGGGGCGACGGCCCCTTCGGCGACGTGGAGGTGTTGTGGCTGGGGCCGGACGAGTTCCTCGTGGTGGCCCGGTCCGACCTGGACCCGCGGGTTCCGGTCGAGGAGGCGCTACGCACGGCCCTCGGGTCCGCGCGGGGCGCGGTCGTGGACACCTCGGCCCAGCGCACGACGGTGGCCTTGGCGGGACCGCACGTCCGGGACGTCCTCGCCCACGGTTGCGCCGTCGACCTGCACCCGTCGGCGGCGCCGACCGGTACCTGCGTGCAGACCCTGCTGGCCAGGGCCGGGGTCATCCTCCAGGTCGTCGACGCCGAGGCCGGCGTGTTCACCGTGCTGGTGCGGTCGTCCTTCGCCGAGTACCTGGCCGCGTGGCTGAGCGACGCGTGCGTCGAGTATCTGGCGGGAGTGTCATGAGTCTGAGCGTGTTCGACCTGTTCACGGTCGGCATCGGACCGTCGAGCTCGCACACCGTCGGCCCGATGCGCGCGGCGGGGACGTTCGCGAGGGCCCTGCGGGACGAGCGGCTCCTGCCGCGGGTGGCGTCGGTGCGCGTCGAACTGTTCGGATCGCTCGGCGCGACCGGCCACGGGCACGGCAGCGTCAAGGCCGTGGTGCTCGGGCTCGCGGGCCACGCCCCCGACACGGTCGACCCCGTCGCCGCCCAACCCATGGTGGACGACGTGGCGGCGACCGGGAAGCTGGAGCTGGCGGGCCGCCACGTGATCGGGTTCTCGGTCGACGACGACGTCGTCCTGCACCGGAACAGGCGGCTCGACTTCCACAGCAACGGCATGGAGTTCCACGCGTTCGACCGCGAGGGGACCCCGGTCGCGGTCCGCACGTACTACTCGGTCGGCGGTGGCTTCGTCGTGGACGAGGACGCCGCCGGGGAGAAGGCCGTCGTCGAGGACGCCACGCCGGTGGAGTACCCGTTCTCCACCGGCGACGAGCTCCTGTCCCACACCGACCGCACCGGACTGTCCATCAGTTCGATCATGCTCGCCAACGAGCGGGCCCGCCGCACCGAGCGGGAGACCAGGGACGGGTTGCTGGAGATCTGGTCGGTGATGCGGGAGTGCGTCGAGCGCGGCTCGACGACCCGGGGTGTGCTGCCGGGCGGGCTCAGGGTCCGGCGGCGCGCCGCGGCGAGCCGGGAGGACCTGGAGGCCGCGGGCGAGTCCGGGGATCGGCTGGGCGCCATGGAATGGGTCACGATGTTCGCCCTGGCGGTCAACGAGGAGAACGCGGCGGGCGGGCGGATCGTGACCGCGCCGACCAACGGCGCGGCCGGGATCATCCCGGCGGTCCTGCACTACTACGACCGTTTCGTGCCCGGTGCCGACGAGGACGGGATCGTGCGCTTCCTGCTCGCCGCGAGCGCGGTCGGCATGCTGTTCAAGCGCAACGCCTCGATCTCCGGCGCGGAGGTCGGCTGCCAGGGCGAGGTCGGCTCCGCCTGCTCCATGGCGGGCGCCGGG
>NZ_ANBC01000544.1 GCF_000341125.1 Nocardiopsis lucentensis DSM 44048
GGTGGAGAACGCCGCGGAGATCGGGATCGAGCACAACCTCGGCCTCACCTGCGACCCGGTGGGCGGCCTGGTGCAGATCCCCTGCATCGAGCGCAACGCGATCGCCTCCATCAAGGCCATCACCGCGGCGCGGATGTCGGTACGCGGCGACGGCGCACACCACGTGAGCCTGGACAAGGCCATCAAGACCATGCGGGAGACCGGCGCCGACATGAAGGACAAGTACAAGGAGACCGCTCGTGGCGGGCTCGCGCTCAACATCGTCGAGTGCTGACCGGCCGAGAACTCTCACCCCCGCACACTGAGGAGGACATCGTGGCGCGAACCTTCACTCTCACTCTCCGGTGCCCGCAACGGACGGGCATCGTCCACGCGGTGACCGAGTTCCTGGTCGAGCGGGGGTGCGACATCGTCGAGCACAAGCAGTTCGACGACGACGTCCGCGGCCGACTGTTCCTGCGGACGTCGTTCTCGTGCTCGGCGCCGGAGCTGGGCGTCGGCGACCTCCGGCGCGAGTTCGTCGCCGTGGCACGGGAGTTCGCCATGGAGTTCCAACTGTGGGACGAGCGGAAGCCGCGCGTCCTGGTGATGGTGTCCAAGACCGCCCACTGCCTCAACGACCTGTTGTTCCGCTGGCGTGCGGGCAACCTCGGCGGGGAGATCGTCGGCGTGGTGTCCAACCACGAGGACCTGCGCCCCATGGCCGAGGCGGCGGGTCTGGACTTCGTCCACGTGCCGGTGACCGCCGAGACCAAGGCCGCCGCCGAGGCGCGCGTGCTGGAGCTCGTCGACGAGTACGACGCCGACCTCGTGGTGCTCGCCAGGTACATGCAGGTCCTCTCCGACGACCTGTGCGCCAAGCTCGAAGGACGCGTGATCAACATCCACCACTCGTTCCTGCCGGGTTTCAAGGGCGCGAAGCCCTACCACCGGGCCTACGAGCGCGGCGTGAAGTACGTCGGGGCGACCGCGCACTACGTGACCGCCGACCTCGACGAGGGCCCGATCATCGAGCAGGAGGTGCTGCGGGTGGACCACTCCCACGACCCGCGCGCGCTGGCGACGGTGGGCCGCGACGCAGAGGCGCTCGCGCTGTCCCGGGCGGTGCGCTGGCACTGCGAACACCGGGTCCTGCTCAACGGCCGCGGCACCGTCGTCTTCCGATGACCCCCGGGGCTGTCCCGCCCCCGACACCCCCCAAGGACGGACATCGTGATGCACAGTCAGACCATCGGCGACTTCCTGGCCGAACTCGCGGCCCGGACACCCGCCCCCGGAGGCGGCGCCACCGCCGCCGTGCACGCGGCCCAGGCCGCCGCGCTGGTCGGCATGGTGGCCCGGTACAGCGACGGCGCGCGCTTCGCCGAGCACGCCGAGGAGATCTCCGACATCGGGCGGACCGCCGACCGGCTGCGGACCGAGGCACTGGATGTCGCGGAGGCGGACGCGCAGGCCTTCTCGGCCGTCGCCGACGCCTACGCGCTGCCCCGGTCGACCGACGACGAGAAGGCGGCGCGCTCCGCCGCCATGGCCGCGGCCCTGCGGGAGGCCTGCGAACCGCCCGTCGCGGCCATCGGGGCCGCCGTCGAGATCGTCTCGCTGGCCGAGCGGATCCTGCCGGTCGGCAACCGCAACGTGATCACCGACGTGGCCGCGGCGGCCCAGGCCGCCCGCGCCGCCGCCACCACGGCCCGGGTGAACATCGAGGTCAACCTGGGCGGCATCGGGGACGACGAGGCACGGGTGGAGTTCTCCGCCGCGGCCCGGTCCGTCGACCCCGTCGTCGAACGGGCGGAGAAGGTCACCGCCGCGGTCAGGAAGGAGCTCACCGGATGACCACCGTGACGACGTCGGAGCACCGCGTCACCACCGCGCTGTCGGGCAAACCGCTGGCCGCACAGATCCGGCGGCGCGTCCGGGAGGAGGCCGCCGACCTGGGGGCGGCGGGCACCCAGCCGAGGCTGGGGG
>NZ_ANBC01000545.1 GCF_000341125.1 Nocardiopsis lucentensis DSM 44048
CGGACGACGAGTCGACCATGTGGTACGTGCGCTCGATCGCCAAGGCGGCCGCGGCCGTCGGGATCGACTGCGGCATCGCCGACCTCGGCCCGTCCACCTCACGGGAGATCGTCCGGGACACGCTTCGCGCCCTGAGCCGGGACCCGGAGGTGCACGGCGTCATCCTGCAGACCCCGCTGCCCGACGGCATGTCGTCGGCCGAACTCGCCGCGGAGATCGACCCGGCCAAGGACGTCGACGGCGCGAACCCGGCGAGCCTCGGGCGCTGCGCGG
>NZ_ANBC01000546.1 GCF_000341125.1 Nocardiopsis lucentensis DSM 44048
CTGCTCGACCACCACGGGACCGAACTCGCGGGCAGGGACATCGCCATGGTCGGCCGGTCGGTCGTCGTGGGCACCCCGGCGGCGTTGCTGCTGCTGGAACGGCACGCGACGGTGACGGTCTGCCATTCCCGGACGGCCCGCCTGGAGGGGCACACCTCCGCCGCCGACATCGTGATCGTCGCGGCGGGCGTGCCCGGTCTGATCGGAGCGGACCACCTCCGGCCTGGTGCGGTGGTCATCGACGTGGGCACCAACGCCACGGACGCCGGACTGGTCGGCGACGTCGACGCGGACGCGGTGGACGGCCTCGCGGGGGCGCTCACCCCGGTGCCCGGCGGGGTCGGGCCGGTCACCACCGCGCTCCTGCTCGCCCACACCGTGCGGGCCGCGAGCCGTGCGGCGGTCGACGCCCTGGAGGCGTAGCGACGGGGCCGTCGGCGGCCCCACACGGGTTCCGTCGCCCGCGGTGAGTGGCTGGGCGGGGCACCCGGCCGAAGACGTCCGGCCGGGTGCCCCGCATCAGCTCTCGGACCCGGTGGAGTCACCTCGGAAGGTCCGCTGGTCGCGGCGCAGAGGATGGTCGTCCGGGATCTGGACCAGGACGATCCGCACACCGTCGGGGTCGGCGATCCACGCCTCCCACAGGCCCCAGGGCTCCAGCCTGGCCTCGCGCAGTCCCTCCGCACCGGCCTCCCTCAGGCGCGCGTACTCGGCCCGGACGTCGCGCACCTGCAACCAGAGGGACAGCGGCGGCACCTCGAAGGGCTCGGAACTCCCCGAGACCTCCAGCAGCCCGTTGCCGAGGAAGAAGACCGTTCCAGGCCGCTTGGGGTCGCCGAACTCACGATGCACCGCCAGACCCAGCACGTCACGGTAGAAGTCGCGGCTTTGGACGAGATCGGCGGGGCGCAGCAGGATACGACTGCTCAGAATGTCCATGTCCGTATCCTCCCAGCCGCCCTGGGCGGCCCCGGGCCGTGTCCGCGTGGGGCGTCAGGCCCGGGCGGGGCGCGGCCCGGCGGTGATCCGGCGGCGCTGGACGACGATCCACGCGGCGGCCACCAGGACCGGCAGCGTGTTCAGGAACACGCCGAGGAACGAGAACTCCTCGCCCGGGTCGCGCAGCAGATCGACGTTGAGCTGCTGGCGGACCCCCAACAGGGCGAAGAGCGTGCCGCCCACGATCCACAGCGGCATGACACGGGTGACGTACACGTTCACCCACCGTCCCGTCGCGAACCCGAACAGGATTCGCGGGACGGTGAGGACGGCCCCCGCCACCAGAGGGATCCCGACCGGGTTGTAGGCCCATGACAGGGCCAGGTCGCCCTTCACCGCCAGCCACACCGACCGGGTGCCCCCGCAGAACGGGTCCATGATCCCGAAGAAGTGGAACGGCCCGTGGATGCTCACCGGGGGAAGCCCGAAGACCGCCATGGCAGCGCCGAGGGCGAGACCGACCACCGCCAGCCAGAACGTCCACCGGTGCCGGTCGCGGTCCTCGACCCGCACCGCGATCGGTTTCGCCCACTGGGGCATCGTGTCGCTCCTGTTCGTTCGGGGCGCGCGGACCCGTCGCCCGCGCGGGGGAGTCGCGTCCGACGGTCAGCCGTGCACCAGACAGCAGTCCACCGTCGCCGCGAGGAGACCGGGCAGTATCGCGATGGCGAACGGCGACGCGAGCGCCACGCCCACCGCGATGGCGGCCATGAGCAGCCCGCCCCGCCTCGGCGGGGGGCGGGCGGTT
>NZ_ANBC01000547.1 GCF_000341125.1 Nocardiopsis lucentensis DSM 44048
GGCGACCCGGCCGTGCCGTCCCGGCCGGCCCGAGCGAGGGACAGCAGCGCCTCGGCGACGGTGAGTCGATCGGTGGCCGACGCGGCGGCGTCGTCGGCGGCCAGTTCGGTGAGCCTGGCGACCTCAGCACGGGCGTGGGCGAAGGCCGGGACGAAGGGGAAGGCCCGCCGCACTCCGCGCGCCAGCGCGACCAGTAGGTGGTGGCGTCCCCTCAGGTGCTCGCGCTCGTGCGCCAGGACCGCGGCCAGCCCCGCATCGTCCAGGGCGGCCAGTGCGGCGCTGGTGAGCACCACGTGGCCACCGCGTCCGGTGCGTCCCGGCAGGCAGTAGGCGGCGCACGCGTCGTGGTCGACCACGGTCGCCCCCAACCGGGCGTCCCCGGTACCGACCACGGCCAGGGCCGCGAGGTGGCGGCGGCGCTCGAGGGCCGCCCGCACCCACTCGGCGCCGACCCCGTATCCGGTCCGGAGCACGATCCCAGCCGACACCGCGAGTCCGGCGGTGGCCGTGAGCGCACCGCTCGGCGTGGCGTAGGCCTGGCGGAGCATCAACGCGCAGGAGTGCAGCATCTGGGCCGGGCCACCGGAGACCGGGGTGACGGGCAGGGCGAGGGTGATCCCGGCCAGGACCGCCGAGGCCAGGACGGAGACGGTCAGGACCTGCCACGCCAGCAGCCCCAGCCGGGGCGCCCGGTCGACCCAGACGGCGCGGCGCAGGAGCGGAGCGCCGAGCAGGAGCCCCGCGGCCGTGTGGGCGGCCAGGAGCAGCGCGGCGCTCACCCGCGCCCGCCCTCGGTGCCCCGGTCGGCCGCCTGCCGCGCCCGGGCGGCCGCCAGGCGTTCGGACAACTCGGAGATCTCCTCCACGTCCATGCCGTCGACGAACCGGGCGAGGGCCGCCGACCGGTCGGTGCTCTCGTCCAGTGCGTCGCGCATCAGGCGGGCGACGTAGTCCTCGCGGCCGGTCGTGGCCCAGTACCAGTAGGCGCGCCCGTCCATCCGGCGGTCCAGCCAGCCCTTGCCGTGCAGGATGTTCATCACCGTCTGCACGGTGGTGAAGGCCGGTACCGGATCGCGGTCGAGCCGTTCCAGGACCGCACGCACGGTCAGGGGCTCTCCGGCGCCCCACACCGCGTCCATGATCGCTGCCTCCAGGTCTCCGAACCGCTGCACGACTCCCCCTCCTTCCGGACCACCGCTCACCGCCCCGGGCCGGGGCATCCGCAGCGTACCGGCTGCCCGGCCGCCGAACGCCCCTTTCGCGGGTCAGTCCGAGACGACACGGCCCTCGCGTGCCAGGGCCTCCCAGGTGCTGCCACCGTCCTCGCTGCGGTGGACGCCCGCGCCGAAGGTGCCCGCGTAGACGAGGTCGGGGTCCTCGGGTGAGATCGCCAGGTGGCCGACCGCGTCCTCCTCCAGCAGCCAGCCGAGCTCCGACCACTCCTCTCCGGCGTCGCGGCTCTCCAGGAGCCCGTCGGTGACGCTGTAGGCCAGGACGTGGGCGGGGTCGGAGGGGTCGAGATGCACCGCGCTCACCGGTCCCGCCGCCAGGACCGGGTCCCAGGTCCCACCGCCGTCGGTGCTGCGCAGCAGGCCGACCTGGGTGCCCGCCCAGACCTCGTCCGGGTCTTCGGGGTGAGCGGCCAGGGCGGTCGCGCCCTCGGCCTCGGCCAGGTCCGGGGCGTTCACCACGTCCCAGGTGAAGCCCTCGTCCTCGCTGCGGTACAGGCCCTGGGACCATCCGTACACGGAGTCGCCCCCGGCGCCGACGCTCATCGTGTGGAAGTCGACCTCACCTTCCAGGGCACGCGTCTCCCAGGTCCGGCCGCCGTCCTCGCTGACCATGAAGCCGAGCGGGTTCACCAGTGAACTGCCGGGCGCGGGGTGCCCGCTGGAGAACATGCGCCCCTCCTCCGTGGGGTGCGCCGTGAACCCCATGAAGTCGTGTCGCTCCTCGCCGACCGTCCGCCAGCCGCCGTCGGATCCGCCCTCGACGAGGCCGTCGTGGGTGGCTACGAACGGGCCGTCGGACGCCCACCCGGGGAGGGCGACGCCGTGGATGTGGGTGAAGCCCTCCACCGCCGAGCCGGTGCCGTGCCCGTCGTCGCCCTCGCGGGAGGCGATCGACCATCCGACGCCCGCCACGACCGCGACCGCGACCGCGGAGGCGGCTCCGATCAGCGTCAGGCGGCGTGTCCCGCGCCGTCGCCGCCGCTGTTCCTGATTCTGGCGGCGGGGGTCGGCGGCCTGCCGACGCTTGCGGGACCGCTCCGCTCCCTCGCTGTCTGCCATCGGTGTTCCCGTCTGTCCGGGTACGGGTGACCGGCGTCCGCCGCGCGGCCCCGCACATGACGACCTATGCGCCTAAGTTGCTTAGGTCTGATGTCGGGGGACACGCTACCGCCTCCCCGGGGTCGCCCGTGACCGGCCCCGGGGCCGTCGAAGACGCCGCCCGTGTCCGCCCGCCGGGCGATCCCCGAGTTCCGTCCGTTCCTCCCGCCTCGTGCGCCGTCCCCTCAGCCGGTCGGGCCGGAGGCGTCGACACCGACGTCCTCCCGCCCCACCAAACGCAGCCCGCGGCGCCACAGTCGCGCCCGGACCCGCGGGTCGGCGGCCTGCTCATGGGCCGAGCTCTCACGCAGCCGGTCGTAGAACCGGTCGGTCACCCCGGCCAGCGCGGGGTCGGTGATCAGGCGGTACGCCGCGGCCACGCCCTCCTCCAGGGTGTCGACCGGGGTGATGCCGTGCAGCGTGACGATCTTGGT
Source organism: Nocardiopsis lucentensis DSM 44048 (assembly GCF_000341125.1). Taxonomy (GTDB): domain Bacteria; phylum Actinomycetota; class Actinomycetes; order Streptosporangiales; family Streptosporangiaceae; genus Nocardiopsis; species Nocardiopsis lucentensis. Next base: position 2,764 of record NZ_ANBC01000547.1, read on the forward strand.
CGGCATGTAGGTCGCCGGATGGAGGCTGGTGAAGGTGACCTCGTCGGCGGGGACACGGGCGGCGAACTCGGTGGCCGACATGATCTGCGCGAGCTTGCTCCGCCGATAGGCGTCGACCCCGTCGTAGTCGCGCTCGAACATGAGGTCGTCCAGGTCGACGGGAGCCTGGCCCAGGGAGGAGACGTTGACCACGCGTGCGGGCGCCGAGGCGCGCAGCAGGGGCAGCAGGTCGAGGGTGAGCAGGAACCCGGCCAGGTAGTTCACGGTCAGGCGCAGTTCGTACCCGTCGGCGCCGACCCGCCGCTCCCGGCCGTCGGGTTCACCGAAACCGATGCCCGCGTTGCTGACCAGGACGTCGAGGCGGTCGGTGCGTGTGGGCACCTCGGCGGCCATCCGGGCCACCTGGGAGAGGTCGGAGAAGTCGGCGACCAGTGTCTCCGGGGCCGGTGCGCCCTCCTTCTCGACCTCCGCGGCCAAGACGGCGAGTTTGGCGGGATCGCGGCCGTGGAGCAGCAGTCGCGCCCGGTCCCGGGCGAGACGCAGGGCCAACGCGCGACCGAGACCGTCGGTCGATCCGGTGATGAGGATGGTGCTCATGTGGTCCGTTCCGGGTCGTGGTGCGTGTGACCGAGGCTAGTGGTGGGAGCGGACGCGTACGTGGGTCCGTTGTGCCTACGACCCCGAGGGTCTGTTCGGCGCCACCCGTCCGGGAATCCTCCGATACCCGGTGGATTCTGGCGATAGCGGTCATGCGTTATCGTTGTTAAATGACGGGACGACAGGACACCCGGGCGCGGATCGTGACGGCCGCGGCGACGCTGCTGTCCGAGGGCGGGCGCGAGGCGGTGACGACGCGGGCGGTCAGCCAGGCGGCCGGAGTGCAGCCGCCGGCGATCTACCGGCAGTTCGGCGACATGGACGGCCTGCTGGACGCGGTGGCCGCGGCGGGCTTCGGCGACTACCTCGCCCGCAAAGAGGCTCAGGAACCCTCCGGAGACCCGGTGGCCGACCTGCGTTCCGGATGGGACCTGCACGTCGATTTCGGCCTGGAGAACCCCGCGTTCTACTCCCTGATGTACGGACAGACCCATCCGCGCGGCGGCGGCGAGGCGGGGGCCGAGGCGTGGCGGATCCTGGTCGGTATGGTCACCAGGGTCGCGGAGGCGGGGCGACTGACCCTGGACGTCGAGCGTGCGGCGGCCATGATCCACTCCGCCGCCGTGGGGGTGACGCTGACCCTCATCGACACCGTCCCGGAGCGGAGGGACCCCGGTCTGTCCGACCGGATGCGTGACCTGGTCGTCGACGGCCTCACCGACGCCGGCGCACCGGGCGACGGTGACCGCCCGGGTCCCGACGACCGTGCGGCCGCCCGGCACGCCGTCGCCCTGGGCGCGGTCCTGGACGCCGCCGCCGTCCCGTTCACGCCCGGCGAGCGGATGATCCTCGGTGAACTGCTCGACCGCCTCGCGCGCGCCGAGTGACCGGGCGCCCGCGGCCGCGCCGCCTCGACGGGCCGGGTCCGACCGGGCGGATCACCGGGCCCTGACCCGGCGGCGGGTTCAGTCCCGTGCGGCCTGTGCGAGGGGGAAACCGAAGACACCGTCAGGGTCGTAGCGGACGCGGATCTCCTCCAGACGGGCGTGGTGGGCGCCGTGGTAGGCCTGGCGCCAGTCCGGCCGGTCCGCCTCGGGGTGGTTCGGGTGCGCGGCGCCCGACGCCAGCGGCCGAAGCACCCCGTGCAGCGCCTCTTGGGCCACCCGCGACTCCGCGGTCGCTCCGATGGCGGGCCGGAACTCCGAGAGGGCGCCGAACAGGGCTCCGCGGTGCGGGAACGCCGACGGCTCCGCTTCCGGTCGGTCGTAGGCGCCGCCCATCGCCTCCAGGGTCAGGCGACGGTACTCCCCGACGCGCGGCTCCCGGTCCATCTCCGCGGTGATCTTGTCCAGGGCGGTCGCGTCGAGGGGGCGGTCGAAGAACGCGTGCCGCCGCAGTACGACGCTCCGGCCGCCGACGTCACCGGTGGCG
>NZ_ANBC01000548.1 GCF_000341125.1 Nocardiopsis lucentensis DSM 44048
CGCGGCGTTGGTCGCGCGGGTGGTGCCCGTCCGGACCCGCGGGGGCTGGCCCACGGCTGCCGCGAGGTCGTCCACCAGGTGCTCCATACCGGCCGGATCGCCGAGCCAGGACCCACTCACGGCGGCCGGGGGCAGGGTGGTGTCGGGGATGCCCGCGGTGACGGTGGCCGTCGTCGAGAGCTCGTCCGGGGCGTGCGGGCCCCAGTCCTGCCAGGCGGCCAGTACCCGGGTCCGGCAGTCGGCGGGCCAGCCGAGGAGGAAGTCGGTCACCGGCCGGGCGGGCCGGGCCCGGAAGGTCAGCCCGGTGACCACGCCGTAGGCGGCGTGGCCCGCGCCGCGCAGCGCCCAGAACAGGTCGGAGTGGTGGTCGGCGTCGCAGTCCACCACGTGTCCGCCGCCGAGGACGACGCGGGCGCCGATCAGGCTGTCGAGGGTGAATCCGTGCCTGCGCCCGGTCGGTCCGGTGCCTCCGCCCAGGGTGTGGCCCGCCATGCCGACCGACGCGCACCGGCCGGTGGGCACCGTCCGCCCGTGGGCGTCGAGGGCCTCGTTGAACGCCCCGGTGAGCGTGCCCCCCGCGCACCAGGCGGTGTCGCCGTCGACGACGGTGCCGCTCAGCGGTGACAGGTCGATGACCAGGCCGGAGCCGGTCGAGGAGCCGAGCGGACAGTGGCCGCCCGCCCGGACGTGGGCGCGGATGCCCCAGCGGCGGGCGAAGTCCACGGCCTGGACGACGTCGTTCTCGTGGGCGCACCGCACCACCGCGCGGGGGGCGACGGTGTCAAAGCGCGGGTCCGCGGTGCGGCGCGCGGTGTCGTAGTCGTTTTGGTCGGGCAGGATGAGCTCGCCCACGAGACCGCGGCCCAGTCGGTGCCAGACGCGATGTGGGGCACGCAGGCCCGATCCGCTGACCACGTCCCGGGGGATCCGGGGCGCTTCGTCCGTGCGCGTGCTGTCCAAACTCACCCGATCACCTCGCCTGTGTGTGGAAGCGCCCACCGAGGCTTCGACCCGCACGCGTCGAGGGGGGACGACGGAGGGGTGCCGTAGGGGACGTGCCTGCTATTTTTACCAGACGTAATTGCTCAATGACGTTGCGTTTAAATTCTGCGGCGTGGTTTTTCGATGTAGAGAACGACTCGTTTCCTCTTGTGGGTGGCTCCCCGGCGTGCTCCCATAGGAAAACGAACGTTCGCTTTTTGATATTTCCGTGAGAGACGACGACGTTCTCATCGTGGGCGTGGGCCCCAGGGCCTCGTGCCCGCCATCGGACTGGCCCGGCGCGGTGTGCTCCCCAGGATCGTCGACGCCGGACCCGAGGAGGTCCACGAGAGCGGGCGGCTACGAGGCCGAACGGAGGCCGGTGGCCGGGTTCGCGGCGCGGGCAGGGGGACGGGTAGGGTCGTGCGTGGCGCGCGTCGACCCCGCATGAGGTCCGCCCCGCCCCATCCCCCTCATACGGAGACCGTCACCCGTGAGTCCCACCGTCGTGCGTACCGCACCCGCTCTGTGGCTGTTGGTGCTGCTGTGCACCCTTTTCGCGGTGGCGCTCGTGCACGGAGCCGAGGGCGCATCGACCCACACGTCCCACGGGCCGGCGCGGCACCACGTGGCGCACGAGGACGTGCTGCACCCGTCACACGGAGCGTCGGGAACGGTTGAGGAACACGGGGCGGCGCCGGAGGCGGGCTGCGCCGTCGCGCGGGACCACGCCCACGCCGACTGCCTGAGCGTGGCCGCGGCCCCCTTCGTCCTGCTCGTGCCGCTGGCCCTGGCCCATCCGCTGGCTCCACCGAGTCCCGCGAGCCCGCCGCGTGCTCGCGACGTCGCCGTGCCGTGGGCGTTCGCGCGCGGTCTCCGGCGCCGAAGACGCGTGCCCAGACTCCTCGCCGAACTGTCGGTTCTGAGGGTGTAGATGCCCCTCGGTCATGCGCGACGCCGCCTTACGCGGCTCGTGCCGGCCCTCGGCATGTCCACCTTCGACCGAACGTCATCGGGAGTACGTACACATGAGTCACACTCGTCGCCGCACCACGCCCAAGGGCAGTGGACCGGCCAGATTCATCGCGGCCACGGCATCGGCGGGAACCGCCCTGATCCACCTCGTCATGACACCCGACCACTGGAACGAGTGGATGCTGGCCGGGGTCTTCTTCGTCGCCACCGGTGTGGTCCAGACGGTGTGGGCCGTCCTCGCCGTGTGGCCCGGCGGCCGGGCGCTGATGGCCGTCGGAGCGCTCGTCAACCTGGGGTCCGTCGGAATCTGGACGGTCAGCCGCGTGGTCGGGGTCCCCTTCGGGCCGCACGCCTGGACTCCGGAGCCGATCGGTGTCACCGACACCGTCGCCGTCGCCCTGGAACTCGCCGTGGCGGTCTGCGCCGTCTGGGCGATGCTCCGGCGTGGCAGCCGTGCCGAGCCCGGGGCGACGGTGATCGGTGCCGTCGTGGTCGCCGCCCTGATGGTGGCCTTTTCCACCGCGGCCGCCGTGAACGGTGCCTCGGAGCACGCCCACGGCACGGACAGCCACGCCGACGACGGTCACACGGAGGAGGCCGGGGAGACCGGGACGGACACGACCGATCCGGCGGACTCCTCGGTGGACGGCCCGAGCGGTTCCGTCGAGCCCTCCGAGTCAGCGGAACCGGCGCCCGGGCACGCCGACGACGGGCACGACCACGAGCACTGAGCGTGCACGGGTGCGCCCCGCTCCGGGGGAGCCCGTCGGAGCGGGGCGCGGACGGGATCGAGGGCGGCGTGGGCCCCGGGCTCAGGTCCCCAGGTGTCGGCCGTGCTCGGTGGCGAACTCGTCACCGCCGAAGCGGTCCCAGTTGATTGACCAGGACATCAGGCCGCGCAGCCCGGGGCGGGCGGTGGTCGGGGTGTAGCCGGAGCACCCCGAGCCGGTGGTCAGGCAGTCCCAGGCGGCCTGGACCTCGGCGACGGAGGTGTGGCCGTTGCCCGCGTACGTGGAGGCGGGCAGGCCGATGGCGACCTGTTCGGGGGCCAGGGGTGGGAAGAACTGGGACGGGTCACCCTGGACGGGGAAGCCGGTCAGCACCATGTCGGCCATCGCCTGGTGGAAGTCGGCCCCACCCATGAAGTGGTACTGACCGTCCAGGCCCATGATCGGCCCGGAGTTGTAGTGCTGGACGTGCAGGAGGGTGAGCCGGTCGCGCAGGGCGTGGATGACCGGAAGGTAGGCCCCGGCGCGGGGGTCGGCGCCGCCCCACTGGCCGCGTCCGTAGAACTGGTGGCCCACCTGCACGAAGAAGGTCTCGGGCGCCATGGTGAGCACGAAGTCGGGGCCGTAGCGGTCCGTGAGGTCACGCAGCGCGCCGATGAGGTTGGTGATCACCGGGGTGGTGGGGGAGCGGAAGTCGGTGTCGCCCTCCTCCAGGTAGAGGGAGTTGCCCTCGAAGTCGATGTCGATGCCGTCGAGCCCGTAGCGGTCGATGATCGCCGAGGCCGACTCGACGAACGCCGTGCGGGCCCGAGTGGTCTCCAACCGGACCTGGCCGTTCTGGCCGCCGACGGACAGCACGACCTTCTTGCCGCGGGCCTGGGCGTCGTCGATCTGGGCGATGAACTCCTGTTCCGAGGGCACGTCCGGGCACTCGGTGTGTGGACACAGGGAGAACTCCAGTCGCCCGGAGGTGGGGGAGGTGGGTTCGGCGAAGGCGAGGTGGATGATGTCCCACTGATCGGGAACGTCGGCCAGGTCCACCCAGCCCGAGCCGTTGGCGAAGCTGGTGTGCAGGTAGCCCGCCAGCACCCGGTCGGGGAGCTGGGCGGTGGCGGTGCTCCCGGCGGTGGCAGTGTCGGCGGAGGCGGAGGCGGAGACGGGGGCGGGGGAGAGGGAGGCCGCGAGCAGTGTCGCGGCGACGGTGGCGAGAAGGCGGGGGGTTCGTCGCACGGGATCTCCAAGGGTCCGGGCGGGACGGTTGCCCTTCACTGTTAGGAAACTTTCCTAACTATTTCGCAGACGATAAGTCCCCGTCTCCCGCGGTGTCAACGGCCCTTCGGTCACCCGGTCCCCGAGCCTCAGGGGCGGTTCGCGCGGCGGTGGACCGGGGTTCACGCGATGGCCATCCGCCTCCGAGCCGCGCCCCCACAGGTCAGAGCGGATGACGGCACTGGTAGGCATGGGGCCTGTCATCGTTCACCCCCACACGAGAGGCAGTCACCGGATGCGCATCCGGAACCTGGTCCCCGCGGTCGTCGCGGCGATCATCCTGATCCTCGGCGCGGCCCCCGCGTCGGCGGAGCGGCAGGGAACCCTGGAAGTGGTGGAGGGTTCTCCCGTCACCTTCTCCTACACCACCACCGCCCCCCACCCCACGAACTGGATCGGCCTGTACCACGCCTCCGGCGGCGGACCCGCCGACGAGGAGTACGTCTCGCCGTCCCTGGTGTGGCGGTACGCCCCCGGAACCGAGGGGACCGTCACGCTCCCCGCCGACTCCCTGGAACCGGGCCACTACGTCGCCTACTTCCTGGCCCGGGACGGCTACACGTGGCTGACCGAGCCCATCGACGTGCACCTTCCCACCGACGCCCCCGTCACCTTCCCCGTCGACGCGGCCGCCCTGCGCAACGCGCGCGTCGGCGACGCCTACGAAGCCGATCTGGGTGGCCTGGCCTCGCGCCCGGACGCCGAGTTCGCCAAGGTCGACGGTGACGCGTGGATCGACGTCGCCGCGGACGGAACCCTGTCCGGAACGCCGGACGGCTCAGGCGGAGCGACGGCGCAGGTCACCGTCGAGGCGACCGCACCCGGCGGTTCCTCGGCGCGCCTCACCGCGACCGTCCCGGTGCGGCCGCGGGGCTCGGCGCTCGTGCCGGAGCTGGACGTGCTCACCTTCAACACCTGGCACGGCGGCAGCCGGGTGAACGGCTACCACGACAAGCAGGTGCGCTTCCTGTTGGAGAGCGGCGCCGACGTCGTCGGCCTCCAGGAGACCGAGGGCGGTGCCGCGACACGGCTCGCCGACGCCCTGGGCTGGTACCACTGGCAGAGCGGCGGCAGCCTGGGCGTGCTCAGCCGCTACCCG
>NZ_ANBC01000549.1 GCF_000341125.1 Nocardiopsis lucentensis DSM 44048
GTGCGTCGGCCGGGGTGCGTGTCGCGCTCGACGGAGCGGAGTCCCAGGTCAACCTGTGGACGGCGCACCTGGGCTACACCCCCTACGGACCCTACGACGCGTGCTTCGACGGGATGGACGTGGACACGATCCTCCAGCGCGAGGCGGAGTCTGGACGCACGGGGCAGATCACCGACACCCTGGCGGCCATGGCGGACCAGATCGACGGCGCCGACGACGTGCCGGTCCTGCTCGTGGGCGACTTCAACTCGCCCTCGCATCTGGACTGGACCGAGGAGCTGCGGGAGAAGAACTGTGGCTACGCGGACGTGCCCTGGCCGACCTCGGTGCTGCCGACCGAAGCGGGCCTGGTGGACTCCTTCCGCGCGGCCAACCCCGACCCGGTCGCCGTGCCGGGGACCACGTGGTCGCCGCTGTACCCGCGGCACAACGGGTCGACCGGTCGTGCCGAGCCGCAGGACCGGATCGATTTCGTCTACCACGCGGGTGAGGACCTGAGCGTGCGGGACTCGCGCACGCTGGTCGTCGGTGACCCCGCGACGGTGCCGAACCACGCCGACAACGAGTGGACCACCGACCACGCGACGGTGCTGACCACCTACGGGGTGACTGGCTGACGGCCGGTCCCGGCACCACGGTGCGTGGTGGGGGCGTTCCCCGCCGCGCACCGCTACCTGGCTCGGGGAGATCGTCCCGGTCCCGCATCTCCTCGACGGCCCGACGCGCGCGGAGCCGGGGGCGTCGATCCCGGTTCCACGACCGACACCCCTCAACCACCCGGGGGAGTGCCGTACCCACCTCCTCCCGGGGTCCGGATGACCAGCTCGTCACCCGGGCCCACCCGGACCGAGTCGCACCCGCCCAGCGGCGCGGTCTCACCGGAGGCCCGGCGGACGGAGTTCTCGCCCAGGGCGCCGGGCGACCCGCCCGCCATTCCGTAGGGCCGCACCCGCCGATGGCCGGACAGGGTGGTCACCGTCATCGGCTCCCCGA
>NZ_ANBC01000550.1 GCF_000341125.1 Nocardiopsis lucentensis DSM 44048
CAGCACCGGGAAGCGCCACTCCAGCACCTCGGGGTCGGTCATGCGGGAGTTGGTCATGTGTGTCTGGACCACGGAGGTTCCATCGAACCCCTGTCCGGCCCCCGAACCGGAGGAGACGGTCTCGTAGTACTGGTGCCGGTCGTCGCCGAAGGTCACGTTGTTCATCGTCCCCGACCCCTCGGCCTGAACCCCCAACGCCTGGTACAGCGCCCCGGTGATCGCCTGGGAGGTCTCCACGTTGCCCGCGACGACCGCGGCGGGGTGGGCCGGGGAGAGCATCGTGCCCGGTGGGATGATGATCCGCAGCGGGACGAGGCAGCCGTCGTTGAGCGGGATGTCGGCGGCGACCAGGGTGCGGAACACGTACAGCACGGCCGCGGCGGCCACCGACGAGGGAGCGTTGAAGTTGGTGTCGAGCTGGGACGAGGTGCCGGTGAAGTCGACGGTCGCCGACCGCTGCTCACGGTTCACCTCGATCCGCACCGCGACCACCGCGCCCGAGTCCATCTCGTAGCGGGCCGAACCGTCGCTCAGGGAGTCGATCACGGTCCGGATGGCCTGCTCGGCGTTGGAGCGCACGTGCCCCATGTAGGCCTGGACGACGTCCCGGCCGAAGTGGTCGATCATCCGACCGACCTCCTCCACCCCCTTGGCGTTGGCCGCGATCTGGGCCCGTAGGTCGGCCAGGTTCACCTCCGGGGCGCGGGAGGGGTAGGGGGCTTCGGTGAGCAGGCGGCGCGTCTCCTCCTCCCGGAAGCGGCCCTCACGCACGAGCAGCCAATTGTCGAAGAGCACGCCCTCTTCGTCCACGTGCCGACTGGTCGCGGGCATCGAGCCCGGGGTGATCCCGCCGATCTCGGCGTGGTGCCCGCGCGAGGCCACGAAGAAGAGGGGACGGTCACGGCCAGCACCGAACACCGGGGTCACCACCGTCACGTCGGGCAGGTGCGTGCCCCCGTGGTAGGGGTCGTTGACCGCGTACACGTCGCCCGGCCGCATGTCTCCGGTGTTGCGTCGGACGACCTCCCGGATCGTGGACCCCATCGACCCCAGGTGTACCGGCATGTGCGGGGCGTTGGCCACCAGGTACCCGTCCGGGTCGAACAGGGCGCAGGAGAAGTCGAGCCGTTCCTTGATGTTGACCGACTGCGCGGTGGCCTCCAGCCGGGCGCCCATCTGCTCGGCGATCGACATGAAGAGGTTGTTGAACACCTCCAGCAGCACGGGGTCGACCTCCGTTCCGACCGGGCCCTTCGCGCGCGCGGCCACCCGCTCCAGGACCAGGTGGCCGGTGCTCCGGGCCATGGCCCGCCACCCCGGATCGACGACGGTGGTGGCGTTGGCCTCGGTGACCACGGCGGGGCCGGTCACCCGGGTGCCCGGACGCAGCCTGTCGCGTCGGTACAGGGGCACGTCGCGCCAGGCCCCGGCGGTGTACACGCGCACGGTCTCGTCGGGTGCGGCGCCGGAGTCCGCGCCGTGGGGTTCGGCGTCCGAGGCGGCCAGGTCCGACAGGTCGGGCTGGGCGGTGGCTCCCACCGCCTCCACGGCCACGGCCTCGGCCACCAGCGGCCGGTCCATCGTGAAGGAGTAGATCCTCCGGTGGTTCCTCGCGAACTCGCGCGCCATCTCCTCGACCCCGGTCAAGGGGATTGGGACGGCGGTGTCGGTGCCCTCGTAACGCAGGTGCACCTGGCGTGACACCCGGATCCGGGAGTGCGGCACCCCCTCGTCGAGCAGTTCGGCGCGGGTCCGGGCCGTCAGGTCGTCGGCGACCTCCTCCAGCCGGTCCGACAGTTCGGGAGCCAGCCGTGACTCCACCGACTGCTGCCGCATCGCCGTGGTGTCGGCCAGCCCGATGCCCAAGGCGGAGAGCACCCCGGCCATCGGCGGGACGAGCACCGTGCGCACGCCCAGCGCGTCGGCGACCGCGCACGCGTGCTGCCCGCCCGCGCCGCCGAACGTGGTCAGGGCGTACTCGGTGACGTCGTGGCCCTTGCGCACGGAGATCCGCTTGACGGCGTTGGCCATGTTCTCCACGGCGACGCGGAGGAACCCCTCGGCGACCTCCTCGACGGGGCGGTCGTCGCCCGTCTCCCCCCGGATGTCCGCCGCGAGGTCGGCGAAGGCCCGGCGCACTCCGTCGACGTCGATCGGCTGGTCACCGTGGGGGCCGAACACCGTCGGGAAGTGGTGCGGTTGGATCCGCCCGAGCAAGGCGTTGGCGTCGGTCACGGTCAGGGGTCCACCGCGGCGGTAGCAGCGGGGGCCGGGGTCCGCCCCCGCCGAGTCGGGGCCGACCNCCGCGACCGTGTGGATGTCCAGCATCGGCGCGCGCAGCCGTACCCCCGCCACCCGGCTGTGGAAGACGCGCTCCAGCTCGCCCGTGTCATGGGAGACGTCGGTGGAGGTGCCGCCCATGTCGAAGCCGATGACCCGGTCGTAACCCGCCAACCGCGACAGTCGGGCCATGCCGACGATGCCGCCCGCCGGGCCGGACAGGATCGCGTCCTTGCCTCGGAAGTGTCCGGCCTCGGCCAGCCCTCCGTTGGACTGCATGAACATCAGCCGCACGCCGCTGAGCCGTCCGGCGACGCCGCGCACGTACCGGCGCAGCACCGGTGACAGGTAGGCGTCCACGACCGTCGTGTCACCGCGCGGGACCAGCTTCATCAGTGGGCTGACCTCGCTGGACAGCGACACCTGGCCGAACCCCAGCCGTCGTGCGAGCGCGCCGATCCGCCGTTCGTGCTCCGGGTACAGGTGGCTGTGCATGCATACGACGGCCACCGCCCCGACCCCCGCGTCGCGGACGGCCGCCAGTTCCTCGGCCAGCCCTTCCAGGTCGGGTGCGCGCAGCACCTCGCGCTGGGCGGTGACCCGTTCGTCCACCTCCACGACCCGTTCGTGGAGTCGGTCGGGCAACACGATGTGGCGGTCGAAGATGTGTGGCCGGTCCTGGTAGCCGATGCGCAGCGCGTCGGCGAAGCCGCGCGTGATCACCAGGGCGGTCCGTTCCCCGGTGCGTTCCAGCAGGGCGTTGGTCGCCACGGTGGTGCCCATCCGGATCGCGTCGATCCCGGGCACGGCCGCCCCCTCCCGCGCGAGTAGGGCGTGGATCCCCGCCACGGCGGCGTCGTCGTAGCGGCGCGGGTCCTCGGACAGCAGCTTGTGCGTGAGCAGGCGCCCGTCCGGGCGCCGGGCGACGATGTCGGTGAACGTGCCGCCCCGGTCCACCCAGAACTGCCACCCCTCGCCCAGGTCGGCTCCGCTCATGTCGCCTCCTCGATCCACGCTGCCGGCGGCGCGTCGAGCGCCCCCGAACCATCATGACCCGGAAGGGGCGTTCCGTGACAGGGCGATCACGCGGCTGTGGACGACCGGGTGCGGGGGCACCCGTGCGGAACGGAGAGGGGACGCGCGGTCGGCGGGATCCGTCGGTGGTGTCCTCCACGATGACCGGACACCACCGCAACGGGAGGCGGACATGGGTACCTGGGGTCACGGTCCCTTCGACAACGACACGGCGATGGACTTCTGGGGTGAGGTCGTCGACGCGGCGGCGGAGGCCCGCGGAGGCGCGGTCCGGGACGCTCCCGTGGCCGCGGCCGGTGCTTTCGGCGGCCTCGAAGCGCACGTCGCCGAACAGGCCGTGGCGGCGGCCGCGCTCGTCGTGGGCCTGCGTCCGAGCGGTGTTCCCGACCACGAGCGCGAGGGGATCTCGCCCGACCTCACCGACCTGCGCGGCCTCGCCGACAGAGCCCTCGACAGGGTCACGGCCGCGCGGTCCGAGCTCCAGGACCTGTGGGCCGAGTCGGACGGCGCCGCCTGGCGCGCCGAGGTCGCCCGGCTCCGGGAGGCGCTCGGGCCGGTGCCGGACGGGGCGGATCAGGGATGATGAGGCGTCACAGCACCTTCTCGAAGCAGAGGGAGGAGGCGCAGTCGGCGTAGGCGCCGAACCGGGGGATGGCCGCGTACCCCGAACGCGTGTAGAAGCGGACGGCGTCGGGCTGCCGGTCGCCCGTCTCCAGCCTCAGGCGCTTCCAGCCCCGCTCTCGAGCCCAGTCCTCCAGCGCGGCCAGGACCACCGCCGCCGCACCTGAGCCGCGCCGCTCGGGGACGACGTACATGCGCTTGACCTCGCCGGAGTCATCGCCCAGGTCACGCAGGCCGCCGCAACCCACGGCGGTTCCGTCTCCGTCGTGGGCCACGACGAACACCGCGATGTCGTCCGCGGACGGGGGAGTGCCGGGTTCGGAGTCGGGGGTGCCGTAGCGCGCGGCGATCTCCGTGCGTTGGAGGCCGCGCAGGCGGACGGCGGCGGGGTCGGTCCAAGGGACCACGTCGGTGCGCATGGGCCGTACGCTAGCGGGGCCTTGTTACGCCCGCGTGTCCCGGTCCGGACCCCGACCGGCTCCGCTCGCCGTGGACGAGCGCGGTCGGTGTCGCTCAGCCTCCGCTGAGGGCCAGGAAGCGGTCCACCGCGACGACCGCCTGCGCACGGATCTCCTCCTCGGAGGGAGGGTGCTCGCCCAGCAGCACCCGGATCTGGAGGTCGCGGACCACCAGACCGTAGAGGAGTCGGAAGGCCTCCTCCGGTTCGTCGACGCGCAGCACGCCCTCGCCCGCGAGCCGGTCGAGGAACGCCGCGACCAGGGGGCCGGTGGTGTGGCGGCCGTGGCGCAACAGGAGCCCGGCCAGTTCCGGCGAGGTCATGGCCGCCCGGTTGAGCGCCACCGAGACGTCGCCGACGAGCAGCGTCAGGAGGTTGCGGGCGACCGCGGTGAGGGCTGTGCGGGGGTCGGACGACCGGTCGATCGCCGTCGCGACCGCGGCGTTCACCTGCTCGGCCTGCCGTTCGATCAGTGCGGCGAGCAACCCCTGGCGGCTGCCGAACCAGGCGTACAGGCTCTCCTTGGACGAGCCCGCCCGGGTCGCCACCGCCTGCATCGTGATACCCGCGGCGCCGCGTTCGAGGAGTTCGGCGAGTGCGGCGTCCAACGCGGCCCGGCGTCGTGCCGCCTGCTCTCCCGCGCGGGGACGGCCTCGACGGGAACGTCCGCCTGACGTCATGAGCACCTCCGGGTGTTCCAATAAAACGAACTTGTGAGTACGATTAAAAACGAACTTACGCGTTCGATTTTAATCGCAGCCGGAGGCCACATGACGAAGCTCTCCCTCCCGCCGTCTTCCGCGGGCTCACCGGCCACGGCCGTCCTGCACGCCAGAGGATGGGCGTTGGCGACGGCCGCGCTCGCCATGGGGCTCATCGCGGGTTTCTTCTACGCCTACGCCTGCTCGGTCATGATCGGTCTGGCCCGCGTCGACGACCGCACGTTCATCGATGCCATGCAGTGGATCAACGCCACGGTGCGCAACCGGTGGTTCGCCCCCAGCTTCTTCGGGGCGCTCGTGTTGTCCGCCCTCGCCGTCGTCCTGCACCTGTCGCGTGGCGGACGGCGGGTACTGCCGTGGACTGCCGCCGCCCTGGTGCTGTACGCCACGGCCTTCGGCGTGACCATGGGAGTGAACGTGCCCCTCAACGAGGACCTGGCCGCGGTCGGCGACCCCGAGCTCCTCAGCGACCCCGCCGCGGTCCGCGCCCTCTTCGAGGACCGCTGGGTGGCGTGGAACACCGTCCGTGCCGTCGCTTCGACCGCCGCACTCATGTGCCTGCTCCGGGCCCTGGTACTGCATGGCGGGGCGTCCCGTGCCCCGGCCCCGGAGCCCCACCGGTCGGTCTAGGGCGTGGACCGGGCGGCGGGGTCGGTGAGGGCCTCGCGCACCGCGCGGAACTTGGACTCGGTCTCGGCGAGCTCGGCGGCGGGGTCCGAACCGGCGACGATCCCGCACCCGGCGAACAGGCGGGCGCGGCGGCCCTCCACACGGGCCGAGCGCAACGCGATGCCCCACTCGGCGTTGCCGGCCCCGTCCAACCAGCCGACGGGGCCGGCGTAGCCGCCCCGGTCCATCCCCTCGACCTCGGCGATCAGGCGCATCGCCGCCGCCGTGGGGGTGCCGCCGACGGCGGCGGTGGGGTGGAGCGCGGCGACCGCGTCCAGCGCCGACACCCCCGGGGCGAGGCGGGCGTGCGCGCGGGTGGCCAGGTGCTGGACGTTGGCGAGGGCGAGCAGCGCGGGGGAGGAGGGGACGGAGAGCTCCCGTGCGAGGGGTTCCAGAGCGATGCGCAGGGAGTCCACGGCCAGGGCGTGCTCCTCCAGGTCCTTGGCCGAGGCCCGGAGTTCCTCGGCGAGGCGGCGGTCCTCGACGGCGTCGCGTCCGCGCGGTCGGGTGCCGGCCAGCACCAGGGAGGAGAGCCGGTCGCCCTCCCGGCGCAGCAGGAGCTCGGGGGTGGCGCCGACCATGCCGTCGACGGAGAAGGTGAAGCAGCTCGGGTAGCGCAGGCGCAGACGTTCCAGGAGGGTGCGCACATCGATGGGGGACTCCGCCTCGGCGACGATGTCGCGTGCCAGGACCGCCTTGTCGAGCGGCCCGGAGCGAATGCGGTCGACGGTGTCGGCGACGGTGTCCGTCCACTCCCGTCCGGTCAGGGAGCCGGGGCCCCAGGAGAGGGGGCCGACCGGACGCGGGTCGAAGGCGGGGGAGGACGGGACGTCGGGCCGGGCGTTTGGTGCGTCGGTCACGGTGGTCACCCACGCGCGCCCGTTCCGTCTGCCGATGAGGACCCGGGGCACCACGAGCGCGGAGCCGCCGGAGGTGGGCGCGAAGGTGAACGTGCCGAAGGTGACCAACCCCGTGCCGGGCAGACCGACGGCGTCCTCCACGTCGGCGTTGGCGACGAGGCCGGCGAACCAGCGCGCGGCCCGGGTGAAGCGGCCGGTGTCGGTGGGTTCGGTGCCGTGGGAGGAGCCCTCGATGTCCAGGCGCGCGGCCGATCCCCAGCCCACGATGCCGTCCTCCGCGCTCAGCCAGGCCAGGGGGGCCTCGGTGGGCAGACGGTGGACCAGGCTTTCGGCACCGGCTTCCAGGGGCGCGGTGCGGACGAACAGTTTCGTGGGGCTCAGGGCGGCGTTCACGGGGATCGAGTCTAGGACGTCGTGTGAAGGCCCGTGCCGTGCTCCTTCCCAGGGCAGGGACCCGGGGCCGCCCGGGTTCGGGGAGGAGCGGACCCCCTCTAGCCTGACGGGTCGTGTCATTGTCCACGGCTTGGTGGAATCGTGTCCGAACCTTGACGATCTCCTCTACCCTGTTCTGCGGTGCGCCGTGAGGAAAGCGGTGCGCGAACAGGCTTGAGGAGTGTGGGCATGGGGGCACGGGCAGTGGCGGCTCCGCGTTGGTCGGCGGCGGTCGTGGCGGCCGCCGTCCTGCTGTCGGGGTGCTCGGCGTCCGGGGACACCGTCGACGGGACGGGTCAGGCCGGGGCCGTCCCGCCCTCCGGGCCCTCGCCGTCGGACGCGGCATCCTCCGCCGCGCCAGCCGGTCCCGACACGACCGCGTCCGGGGCGGAGCCGCCGTCCGCGCCGGCGTCCGCCACGCCCGTCGAGTGCTCGTTCGACGACCGCGAACGCCGGATGCGCGGCGCCTGGCTCACCACCGTGCGCAACATCGACTGGCCCTCCGAACCAGGCCTGTCCGCCGACGAACAGCGCGAGGAACTGGACGCCTACCTCGACGACGCCGCGGCCCTGGGGCTCAACGCCGTGTTCCTGCACGTGCGGCCCACCGCGGACGCGGTCTATGAGTCCGACCTGGAGCCGTGGGCGCGTTACCTCACCGGCGAGCAGGGTGGCGATCCCGGCTACGACCCGCTGGAACACGCGGTGGCGGAGGCCCACGAGCGGGGCCTGGAGCTGCACGCCTGGTTCAACCCCTACCGTGTGGGGTTCATCGACCCGGATCTGGAGAACCTGGCCGAGGGCCACCCGGCCGAGGAGAACCCGGAATGGGTGGTCGAGCACGGCGACGAGGCCTACCTCGACCCCGGTGACCCCGAGGTCCGCGCCTGGGTCACCGGCGTCGTGCTGGACGTGGTGGAGCGCTACGACATCGACGGCGTGCACTTCGACGATTACTTCTACCCCTACCCGAAGGAGGGCGAGGTCTTCGACGACGACGCCACATGGGAGGAGTACGGCGGCGACTTCGACGACCGCGCCGACTGGCGCCGTGACAACGTCGACCGGCTCGTCGCCGACGTCCACGAGGGCATCGACGACCTCAAGCCCTGGGTGAGCTTCGGCATCTCCCCGTTCGGGATCTGGCGCAACAGCGACAGCGACCCCACCGGGTCGGACACGTCGGGCCTGGAATCCTACTCGGCCCAGTACGCCGACACCCGCACCTGGATCCAGGAGGGCACGATCGACTACGTCGCTCCGCAGCTGTACTGGAGCCGCGGGTTCGCCACCGCCGACTACGAGACCCTGGCCCAGTGGTGGGCGGACGAAGTCGAGGGCACCGGAGTGGACCTGTACGTCGGACAGGCCGCCTACCGGGTGGGTGACCAGGACTGGCGTGACGAGGACGCGCTGAGCGCCCAGCTCGACTTCTCCGGCCGGCTGCCGCAGGTCGGCGGGGACGTCTACTTCTCCATCAGGAGTCTGAGGGAGAACGCCGCCGAGGCCTACGCGAACCTGGCCGAGACCCACTACGCCCACCCCGCCCTTCCGCCGGGCACGGCTGCTGAGGGACAGGGCCCGCTGACCGGTCGGGTCGGGGGAGTCACCGCCCGGGCCGACGGCGACCGGGTCGACGTGGAGTGGGAACCGGTGGAGGACGCCCGGTTCTACGCCGTGTACAGGGTGGGTTCCGAGGGCTCTCCGGAGGCCGGGGACCCCGAGGAGTGCCTGTCCCTGTCGCCCGACGACCTCGTGGGCGTCACCGGCGGGACCGGGCTGACCGACCCGGCGCCGCTGGAGGACGGTGCCGGGTACGCGGTCACCGCCCTGGACGTCTTCCGGACGGAGGGACCGGTCAGCGAGGCCGCCGACGTGCGCGGATAGATGGGCCGATGCCGCGGCCGAACGGGCGGGCCCGGGGGAGAGGTCAACCGGTGGCCAGGTTCCTGGCCGTGACCCTCTCCCCGCGGACACCGTCGGGCGGCGGGTCGCCGGGTTCTCCCGTGTCCGCGCAACCGTGCCGTCCGTCGGACGTGGCCGCCCTGCCGCTGTCCGGCGTCACGGACAGGCGTAACGCCTGGGGCGACTCGGTGAGCGCCGCCGACCGCAGCCCCGCCAGAGGGGCCAGCCGTCCGGTTCCAGGGCACGCTGTTCGGGCACGGTCCAGACCCTGCCAGTCCGCCGGGGCGGCGAGTCGGTTCCGACCGAGAGGGCGGGGAACGCGTCGAACACATGGCGCGGGCACGGGGCTGGACGGCGCGCCGCGTGCTGGGGTGAGGCGCCGCCTCGCGCGGATCACACGACCGTCGTCCCCAGGGGCGTGAGGTCGTCGACGTCGTAGGCCAGTCGGCAGTCGACGCGTACCACTCCCTCGACGGTGCGTACCGCGTGCGCGAGCCGGGGGATGTCGGTGCGGCGCGGGACGGTCCCGGAGAGGCTCACCACCCCGTCGCGCACCGACGTGTCGACCTCGGTCAGGCCGAGCCGGTCACGGACGACCTCGCGGTCCACCAGTTGTCGCAGCTCGTCGTCGGGCGTTCCGTACACGCCCAGCAGGTCCGCGCGGCTGACCAGGCCCACCAGACGCCCGTCGTCGTCCACGACGGGCAGCCGTTTGACGCCGTGTCTGCGCATCAGCTCGGCCGCCTCGTGGGGCGAGGCGTCGGCCGTGGTGGTCCGCGCCGGAGAGGTCATGAAGTCACGTGCGGTCGAGCCGCCGCTCTTGAGCCGTTCGAGCCGCTCCCGCCAGGGCTCGGCCGTGTAGCCCTCGTCCGGGTCCGGGTCGGCGAGCTTGAGCAGGAGGTCGGCCGTCGAGACGACACCGCGGACCCGGTCCCGGTCGTCCACGACGGGCAGCGCGCTCACGTGGTGGGAGCGCATGAAGGCGGCGAGCTCCTTGTACCCGGTGTCCCCCCGCGTGCGCAGGACGTCCGCGGTCATCAGATCGCCGACGGTCGTGGCAGTGGTCATGGCGTCCTCCGCTCCGGGAAACCGTCATCAGCGCACACTGGTCGCATACCCGCCAGCCGTGGTTCCCTATCTCCCCCAGTGCCGGGTTGGGTGAGTTTTGCGCAGTTCAGGAAGGGTATGGACGGTTCTCGCAGGAGCGCGATCCCGGGAGCGCGGATGACCGTCACGCTCGATCCACGGCTCTACGACGCGGTGCTCTTCGACCTTGACGGGGTGGTCACCGACACCGCTTCGGTCCACGCTGCGGCCTGGAGGCGCCTGTTCGACGGCTACCTCGCCGACCGCGCGCCGCGCGAGGGCGAGGACCACTCCCCGTTCTCCGCCGACGACTACCTCCGGTACGTGGACGGCAGACCGCGTGACGACGGCGTGGCCGCCTTCCTGGAGTCCCGGGGTATCCGCCTGCCGCGCGGGCGAACCGACGACGGCGACGCCGCCGAGACGGTCCGGGGCCTCGCCGGCCGCAAGAACCGCTACTTCCGCGCGCGCCTGGCCGAGGACGGGGTCACCGTGTTCGACTCGACGGTCGCGCTCGTGCGGCGGTTGCGGCGCGCGGGTTCGGCCGTCGCGGTGTTCTCCGCCAGCCGGAACTGCGACCAGGTGCTCGAAGCGGCCGGTCTGGGCGACCTCTTCCCGGTGCGCGTCGACGGGGTGGTGGCCGGCGAACTCGGGCTGCCGGGCAAACCCGATCCGGCGATGCTCCTCGAGGCGGCCCGCCGACTGGGGACCGGCCCGGACCGCTGCGCCGTGGTCGAGGACGCCGAGGCCGGGGTGGAGGCGGGGCGGCGGGGCGGCTTCGCCCTCGTCGTGGGTGTCGACCGCACGGGGAACCCCGACCGGCTCCGCCGCCACGGCGCCGATGTCGTCGTCACCGACCTGTCGGAGGTGGAGGTCGTCCGGGGCGCCCGGTGAGAGCGTCCTCGAGGCCGCGCGGCCCGCCGGAGCCGGTGCGCGCCGCGAGGGTGGGAGTAAGGAGCGTGCGGTATGGATCGGCGGGACACCGTGAGATGGCTGGAGCATCTCTCGCTGGGGGACACCGGCCTGGTCGGCGGTAAGAACGCCTCCCTCGGGGAGATGATCGCCCACCTGACCGAACGGGGCGTCCGGGTGCCGGGAGGGTTCGCCACCACCGCGCAGGCGTACTGGGACTTCCTCGACGGCAACGACCTGCGCCCGCGCGTGCGCGACCGGATCGCCGCGCTGCACCGGGGAGCCGATCTGGCCGAGGTGGGCGGATCCATCCGCCGCATGTTCACCGACGCCGAACTCCCCCCGCACACCGCGCGCGCGGTCGTGCACGCCTACCGGGTGCTCGCCGAGCGCCTGGGCCGACAGGACCCGGACGTGGCGGTACGCAGCAGCGCCACGGCAGAGGACCTGCCCCAGGCCAGCTTCGCCGGACAACAGGAGACCTTCCTCAACGTCACCGGGGAGCGGGCGCTGCTGGAGGCCTGCAGGCGCTGCTACGCGTCCCTGTTCACCGACCGTGCGATCAGCTACCGCGAACACCAAGGATTCGACCACCTCACCGTCGCGCTCTCGGTCGGGGTACAGCAGATGGTCCGCTCCGACCTGGCCGGGGCCGGGGTGATGTTCTCCGTCGACACCGAGAGCGGTTTCCCCCGGATCGTGCTCGTCAACGCCGCCTGGGGGTTGGGCGAGTCCGTCGTGGCGGGCACGGTGGACCCCGACGAGTACCTGGTCTTCACACCCCTTTTGGCGGACACCGCGCTGGAACCGGTCATCTCCAAGGCGATCGGCGGCAAGGAGACCAAGGTCGTCTACGGCGCCTCCCGCGACGAACCGACTCGCACCGTGCCGACCGGCCAGGACGAGCGGGCCCGCCCCGTCCTCGACGAGCAGGAGGTCCTGCGACTGGCCCGGTGGGCGAAGACGATCGAGGACCACTACGGCCGGGCGGTGGACGTGGAGTGGGCCAAGGACGGCCGCAGCGGCGAGCTCTACGTCGTGCAGGCCCGCCCCGAGACGGTCCAGACCCGCAAAGAGGCCTCGACGCTGTACTCCTACCGGCTGCGCGAGCCCGGAGAACGGCTGGTCACCGGCCTGGCCGTGGGCGAGGCCGTCGCCGCGGGGAAGGTGTGCCGGCTGCGCGGCGTGGACGAGATCGACCGGTTCACCGACGGCGCCGTGCTCGTCACCGGCACCACCGACCCGGACTGGGAGCCGGTCATGAAACGCGCGGCGGCCATCGTCACCGACCACGGCGGCCGCACCTCGCACGCGGCCATCGTGAGCCGTGAACTGGGTGTGACCGCGGTCGTGGGAACGGGTGAGGCCACGCGCACCCTGACCGACGGGCAGCGGGTCACGGTCTCGTGCGCCGAGGGAGAGGAGGGCCGTGTCTACCGGGGGATCCTCGACTACGACGAGCGCGAACTCGACCTCGGCCGGGTCCCCGAGACCGGGACCGACGTGATGCTGAACCTGGCCGACCCGGCCGCGGCCCTTCGCTGGTGGCGGCTGCCCGCCGACGGCGTCGGCCTGGTCCGGATGGAGTTCGTCATCGCCAACCACATCAGGATCCATCCGATGGCCCTGGCCAGGTTCGACCGTCTCACCGACCAGGACGCCCGGCGGCGCGTCGCCGAACTGACCCGCGGCCACGACGACAGGACCGAGTTCTTCGTCCAGCGCCTGGCCCAGGGCATCGCCCGCATCGCCGCCGTGTGGTGGCCCCGGCCGGTCACCGTGCGGATGAGCGACTTCAAGACCAACGAGTACGCCCGCCTCCTCGGCGGCGCCGAGTTCGAACCGGTCGAGGAGAACCCGATGCTGGGGTGGCGCGGGGCCAGCCGCTACCACAGCGACGGCTACCGGGACGGTTTCGCCCTGGAGTGCCGCGCGATCCGCCGGGTGCGCGAGCGGATGGGGCTGACCAACACGGTCGTGATGATCCCCTTCTGCCGCACCCCCGCCGAGGCCGACCTCGTCCTGGACACCCTGGCCGACCACGGTCTGCGCCGGGGGAGCGACGGGCTCCAGGTGTACGTGATGGCCGAGCTGCCCGCCAACGTCTGGCGCGCCGAGGAGTTCGCGGAGCGCTTCGACGGGTTCTCCATCGGCAGCAACGACCTCACCCAGCTCACGCTCGGCGTCGACCGGGACTCCGAACGGCTCGCCGCACTGTTCGACGAGCGTGACCCGGCCGTCACGCGAAGTATCGAGACCGTGATCGAGGCGGCGCACGCCAGGGGAAGGAAGGTGGGACTGTGCGGGCAGCGGCCCAGCGACGATCCGGACTTCGCCCGCCTGCTGGTGCGCGCGGGGATCGACTCCGTCTCCGTCGCCCCGGACAGCTTCCTGGCGGTGAAGGACAACGTCGCCGCCGCCGAGCGTGAGGGGGAGAACCGGTGAACAGCGAGTGGACCTGGTGCTACGAGGGCTACGACCCGCGGGAGGAGGGCCGCAGGGAGGCGCTGTGCACGGTCGGAAACGGCTACCTCGCCACACGGGGCGCCGCGCCGGAGTCGACGGCCGACGGCACGCACTACCCCGGCACCTACGCGGCCGGTGTCTACAACCGCCTCCGGTCGGAGGTCGGCGGGACCGCCGTCGAGAACGAGAGCCTGGTGAACCTGCCGAACTGGCTGGCGGG
>NZ_ANBC01000551.1 GCF_000341125.1 Nocardiopsis lucentensis DSM 44048
CCGGTATCGCGACGGGGCGGGGCGCACCACGGCCGTCACCCAGCGGCGCTTCGTCGACATGCGGTTCGCGCACGCGTGCGCGCTCGAGGTGGCGATCACCCCCGAGGACTGGTCCGGTCGGCTGGAGGTGCGTTCCGCGCTCGACGGCCGGGTGGCCAACACCCTGGTCGAGCGCTACCGGGACCTGCCGGGCGACCACCTTCGGACGCTGGACGCGCGGGCACTGGGCGAGGACTCCTGTCTTCTCGAAGCCCGGACGAACCAGTCCGGGATCCGGGTGGCGATGGCGGCCCGCGCCACCCTGTGGAGAGGTGACCGCGGGTGCGACGCCGAGCTCAGTCCCGTCGGCGACGACTCCTGGACCGGCCACGACGCCGCGGTCGACGTGGCGGCGGGGGAGACGACCACCCTGGAGAAGATCGTGACCGTCTTCACCGGTCGCGACCGCGCCGTCAGCGAACCCGCTGAGGAGGCCGCGCGGTGGCTGCCGCGCATGGGCCGGTTCGGGGAGCTGCTCGCGGACCACGCTCTGGCCTGGAGCCAGCTCTGGGAGAGGTTCGGTGTCGAGATCGAGGGGGCGCCGGACGAGCTGCGCATGATCCGCCTCCACGTGCTGCACCTGCTGCAGACGCTCTCGCCGAACACCGTCGACCTGGACGCCGGCGTTCCGGCCCGAGGACTGCACGGCGAGGCCTACCGGGGCCACGTCCTGTGGGACGAGCTGATCGTCTTCCCGGTGCTGAACCTGCGTCTTCCCTCCCTGACCCGGGCCCTGCTGCGCTACCGACAGCGCCGTCTGCCCGAGGCGCGGCAGGCGGCGCGGGGG
>NZ_ANBC01000552.1 GCF_000341125.1 Nocardiopsis lucentensis DSM 44048
GCCATGTATCCGTGGCAGTCGGGCAGCGACGGCCGTGAGGAGACCCAGTGGCTGCACCTCAACCCGCTGTCCGGTCACTGGCGGCCCGACCCCACCTGGCGGCAGCGCCACGTGGGGATCGCCGTCGCCTACAACGTGTGGCAGTACTACCAGGCGACCGGGGACCGGGAGTTCCTCGCCCACCACGGGACGCGGATGCTGGTCGAGATCGCCCGGTTCTGGGCCTCCCTCACCTCCTACGACCCACGTCGCGGCCGGTACGCCATCCGCGGGGTGGTAGGCCCGGACGAGTTCCACACCGGGTATCCGGGCGCCGAGGAGGACGGGATCGACAACAACGCCTACACGAACGTGATGGCGGTGTGGGTGCTCCTCCGCGCCGTCGACGCGCTCTTCCTGATCCCGGATCGCACGCGCCGCGAGCTCACCGCGGACCTTGGGCTCGAACCCGGGGAGCTGACCCGCTGGAACGAGATCGGCGAAGGCATGTTCGTGCCCTTCCACGACGGCGTGATCAGCCAGTTCGAGGGCTACGAGGACCTGGAGGAGCTGGACTGGGAGGGCTACCGGCGCAGGTACGGCGACATCCAGCGCCTCGACCGGATCCTCGAGGCCGAGGGCGACAGCGTCAACCGGTACAAGGCCTCCAAACAGGCCGACGTGCTGATGCTGTTCTACCTGTTGTCCGCCGACGAACTCGGCCCGCTCCTGGGACGCCTGGGCTACGGGCTCGACGGCGACGCCATTCCCAGGAACATCGCCTACTACCTGGCCAGGACGTCCCACGGTTCGACACTGAGCGCTGTCGTGCACGCCTGGGTCCTGGCGCGGGCCCACCGCGAACGGGCCATGGAGTTCTTCTGCCGGGCGCTCCGGTCCGACGTCACCGACATCCAGGGCGGGACGACCCCGGAGGGCATCCACCTGGCGGCGATGGCCGGAAGCGTGGACCTGCTCCAGCGGTGCTTCTCCGGGCTGGAGACGCGGGAGGGCCGGTTGGAGCTCAACCCGTACTGGCCCGAGGAACTGGGGACGCTCACCCTGTCGATCACCTACCGCGAGCACCCGCTGAGGCTGCACGTCTGCGGACACTGCGTGGAGGTGGTGGCCGGGGCGGGAATGCACCGGTCGATCGAGGTCGCCTGCCGTGACGAGACCGCCGAACTGAGGCCGGGGGCGACCGTGTGCTTCCCACTCTGAGCACTCCGGGACGGCCCTCGTCCTCCGGGGCCCGCGAGCCTAGGATCGGAGGAGGGGGAACGGGAGCTGGGCACTGCGTCGACCGCGGGGGTGGTCATGGGTGAGACGGCCCGGTCACGGAGCGGTCGGCCCCGCGCGCCGTACCAGGAGGCGGGGATCGACCAACTGCTCGTGGAACTGCGGTCGCGGGTCGACGAGGCCGTGGTCAGCCGCGAACGCCTGCGCGCCCTCCTGGACGCCGTCGTCACGATCGGGGCGGGCCTGGACCTCCAGGGCACCCTGCGGCGGATCGTCGAAGCCGCCATGGCCCTGGCCGGAGCCCGCTGCGGCGCCATGGGCGTGGTCGGACGAGACGGGAGTCTGGAGCAGTTCATCCCGGTCGGCCCCGACGCCGCCCGGATCGAGCACTGGCCGGGGGGCCGCGGCGTTCTCCGGCCGCCGGACGAGGAGCCGGGACCCGTACGACTGGACGACGTCCCCCAGCACCCCGGGCCGCACGGGTTTCGCGAGGGGCGCCCGCCCGCGCGGGGCTTCCTCGGCGTACCCGTCCAAGTGCGCGGCGAGGTGTTCGGCCACCTGTACCTCACGGGGAAACGGGACGGCGGACGCTTCGACGAGGACGACGAGTCCATCGTGGTGGCGCTGGCCGCGGCCGCGGGTGTGGCGATCGAGAACGCCCGCCGCTACGAGCACACACGCCGGCGCGAGATGTGGCTGGACGCCTCCGACGAGGTCACCACGCGACTGCTGAGCGGTGTGGACGTCGACGACGTGCTCCGGATGATCACCCGGCGGGCCTGCCGCATGGCCAACGCCGACCTGGCCGCCATCGCGGGGCCCGACGCCTCCGGGCGGCGGCTCACGGTGCGGATCGCGAGCGGGGAGGGCGCCGAACGGATCCGGGGTCGCGGCACGGCGGTGGAGGGGTCGCTGACCGGGAGCGTCCACGTCTCCGGCGAGCCCGTGATCACCGACATCTCCCGTCCGGGTGCGCGCGCCGCGGTACTGCTGCGCGACCTGGGGGTCGGCCCGGTCCTGCTGGTACCCCTGGGTCACGGGGACCGGGTGCGCGGCGTCCTGTGCCTGGCCAGGGAGGTGGGCGCGGAGCAGTTCCACCCCTCGACGGTGGAGACGCTGCGCGCGTTCGTGGGACACGCGGCCCTCGCCCTGGAGCTCGCCGAGACACGTGCCGACGCCGAGCGCCTCAGCGTGCTGGAGGACCGGGACCGTATCGCCCGCGACCTGCACGACACCGTCATCCAACGGCTGTTCGCCGTCGCGCTGTCCCTGACGGGGACGGTCAGACGCGTCGACGACCCCGCGACCGCCCGGCGCCTCCACGGGGCCGTGGACGATCTCGACGACACCATCCGCAGGATCAGGTCGGTGATCTTCGCGCTGACGGCGGAGGACGAGGAACAGGAGCACCCCTGGCCGCGTGACCGGATCGTGGGAGTGGTGAGCGCCGCCACCGCCCCGCTGGGGTTCTCGGCCGGGTTGAGGATGGACGGACCCCTCGACAGCCGGGTACCCGAGCAGATCGCGGATGAGGTGGTCGCCGTGCTCCAGGAGGCCTTGACCAACGCCGCCCGGCACGCCCGGGCCCGGCGGGTGGACGTCCGGGTGGCCGTGGACGGCGATCTGACGGTCGAGGTCACCGACGACGGCGTCGGCCTTCCCGAGGGAGGCCGCCGCAGCGGTCTGCGCAACCTGGCCGAGCGGGCGGCGCGCCTCCACGGCACCTTCGAAGCCGGACCCGCCCCGGACGGCGGGACGGTCCTCCGGTGGACGGTGCCCCTACCCGAGGACGCCGGATGAGGGGGGCCGGACGTGGGTCCGACGCGAAGCGGACCTTCGTTCGGGCCGCGTGGACCAACGGCACTGGTCCGGGCCCCCTGTCGCGGGTGCAATGAGGTGCACACACTGGTCCGAACCTGCGGTGGGTGCCGCGGTGGGGAGCCGGAGCCCATGGAGACCGGGAGGAGCGCGGGTGTGCCGCTCGACCGTGTGCGTGGGGCGGTCCTGGACACCGACGGTGTCGTCGCCGACACCGGCTTCGTGCACGCGGCGGCGTGGAAGCGGGTGTTCGACTCCTTCCTGCGCGACCTGTCCCGTGCCGGGGGCGGCGGCTTCCGACCGTTCGACATGCGGGAGGACTACCTGCGCTACCTGGGCGGCCGGTCGCGTGCGGACGGCGTACGGGCCTTCCTCGCCTCGCGGGGCGTCCACCTGCCCGAGGAACCGGTTCCTCCGGACCGCACTGAGACGGTGACGGTGGGCTGGCTGGTCGACCGCGAGGACCGCCGCTTCCTGGACTTCGTGGACCGGTACGGGGTCACGGCCTTCTCCGGCACCGTGGAGTTCGTCGGCGGGCTGCGGTCGGCCGGTGTCCCCGTGGCGGCGGTCGCCTCGGGCCGCGACCGCGCCGGGGTGCTGCGGGCCGCCGGGGTCGCGGACCTCTTCGACGTCCGCGTGGACGGTGCCGACGCGATCCGCCTGGGCCTGTCCGGCGATCCCGGTCCGGCACTGCTCCTGGAGGCGGTCCGCAGGATGGGGACCGAACCCCGTCGGGCCGCGGCGGCCGAGGACACCCCGACCGGGGTGGAGGACGCGCGGCGCGGGGGGTTCGGTCTGGTGGTCGGAGTGGACCGCACCGGTGCCCGCGAGGAGATGCTGGATCGGGGCGCACACGTCGTGGTGTCCGACCTGGCGATGCTCCTTCCCGGAGCACGGGCGCGCTGAGCGACCATCGGATCATCCGCGTGCGACCTCCTTCCCTGCCCCGGCCCCCCGGAAGGGTCCACAGTGGCTGGTATGGGTACCGAGGAACGCGGGTCGGGCCCGTTCCCGACCGCCTCCGCCGCGTTGCTGGCCGTCTGCCTGACCGGACTGGTCTTCGGCCTCGTCCTGCGTCCGTTCGGACTCACCGGCCCCTCCGACACGGCGTGGCTGGTGTCCACGGCCGTCGGCGCCGTCGCGTCCGCGGTCTGGGTCGCCCAGGCGCTGCGCCGCCGAAGTCTGGGGAGTGACGTGATCGCCCTCTTGGCGCTGGCCGGGGCGGCCCTGGTCGGCGAACTGCTCGCGGGCGCGATCGTCTCCGTCATGTTGACCGGCGGCCGGATGCTGGAGGACCAGGCCGGGCGCCGCGCCCGCTCCGACCTGAGCGCGTTGCTCGCCCGGGCTCCCCGCGTCGCGCACCGGGTCGACGGTGACGAGGTGACCACCCTCCCCGCGGAGCGGGTGCGCCCCGGGGACCTCCTGTTGGTCCGCACCGGCGAGACACTGCCCGTGGACGGGCGCGTCACGGAGGGCTCCGCCGTCGTGGACGAGTCGGTCGTGACCGGGGAACCGCTGCCCGTGGAGCGGGTGGTGGACCAGGACGTACGCGGTGGGACCGTCAACGCCGGCGGACCGTTCCGCATGCGCGCCACGACCGGGGCCGAGCAGAGCACGTTCGCCGCGATCGTCCGTCTGGCCCGCGAGGCCGAGGCGCGCACCGCGCCGTTCGTGCGCATGGCCGACCGCTACGCGGCCGTGTTCCTGCCGGTCACCCTGCTCCTCACCGGGGCGGCGTGGTGGCTGTCGGGCGACCCGGTCAGAGCCGTGGCGGTCCTGGTCGTGGCCACACCGTGCCCCCTCATCCTCGCCGCCCCCATCGCCTTCACCTCGGGCATGTCGCGCAGTGCCCGCCGTGGGATCATCGTGCGCGGCGGCGCGGCCCTGGAACGCCTGGCCCGCGCCCGGGTACTGCTCTTCGACAAGACCGGCACCGTCACCGAGGGACGCCCGGTGCTGGGCGGCACGGTCACCGAGGAGGGGACGTCCGCCGACGACGTCCTGCGCCTGGCCGCCTCACTCGACCAGGCGTCCCCTCACGTGCTGGCGGCCGCGATCGTGCGTGCGGCGCGCGAACGCGGCCTGACCCTGAGCCAGCCCGAGGACACGGCGGAGGTGCTGGGGCAGGGCGTCGGCGGTGTCGTCGACGGCGGCCGGGTGCGCGTGGGCAAGGCCGCCTGGGCCGGTGCGGGAGGCCCCCTGCCCGACTGGGTGGAACGCGTGCGCGCCGAGGCGGCGCGCGACGGCGAGGTCACCGTCTTCGTGGGCGTCGACGACCGCCTGCGCGGAGTCCTCCTGCTGCGCGACCGGCTGCGCTCGGACGCGCCGCGCACCCTGCGGCTGTTGCGTCTGGCGGGCATCGAGCGGGCGGTGATGGTCACGGGCGACCGTCAGGACGTGGCCGAGCGGATCGCGGAGCACGTGGGAGCGGACGCCGTGTACGCGGAGCAGTCCCCGGCCGACAAGACGGAGGTCGTGCGCGCGGAGAGCGCGGGCGCACCCACGGTCATGGTCGGCGACGGTGTCAACGACGCCCCCGCCCTGGCCGCTGCGGGGGTGGGTGTGGCCCTCGGCGCCCGGGGATCCACGGCCTCCTCGGAGGCCGCCGACGTCGTGGTCACCGTGGACCGTCTCTCCAGGGTGGCCGAGAGCCTGGCGATCGCCCGCCGCAGTCGGGCGATCGCCAGGCAGAGCGTGCTGGCGGGCATGCTGCTGTCCGTGGCCGCGATGGTCGTCGCCGCGGCCGGGTACCTGCCTCCGGCCCTGGGCGCCCTGGCCCAGGAGGTGATCGACGTCGCGGTGATCCTCAACGCCCTGCGGGCCCTGGGCGGCGGACGCGGGGGCCGGACCCCCGAGCTGCGCGGCGACGACGCCGAACTGGTCCGCGGCCTCCAGGAGGAGCACACACGGCTGTGGCCGGGCGTCGAGGCGCTCCTACGGGCCGCCGACGCGCTCGTCGTCGGCGGCCGGGACGCGGACGCGGCGGTCCCCGCCCTGAGGTCCTTCCTCGACGACCTGGTCGCCCACGAGGATCGCGACGAGCGCCTGCTCTACCCGCGGGTCGCCCGCGCCCTTGGGCAGTCGGACACGACCGCGACGATGAGCAGGGAGCACACGGAGATCGCGGAGCTGGTCCGGCGTCTGCGCGCGACCCTGGACGGGGTGGAGGAGACGGAGGGCCTCGGGGGAGAGGAGGCCCGTCGGCACGCGGCCAGGCTGGCCGTCGAGCTGTACGCGGTCCTGCGCCTGCACTTCGCCCAGGAGGAAGAGCACTTCCACGTGCTCGCCGCTTCGGAGGAGGTCCCCGGGGCGGGGTGACGAAAGACCCGACGAAGCGCACCCTTGGACGCCTGACACGGCCGCCGCCCACCGGGTTGAGTGGTGACCAGGTCCGGGGCACGCCCCCCGCGGGCGTTCCGTGGACCGGTGAACCGAGGAGGTAGGTCATGAACGCCATCGCCCGCCGCTCGGGGCTGCCCCGCTTCCCCGACCTGGCCGATCTGTTCGATGCGCCGTTCTTCTCGACGCACGGGTCCGCGACCCTGCGCGTCGAGACCACGATGGAAGACGACCGGTACGTGGTCCGGGTGGAGACGCCCGGGATGGACCCCGACGAGGACCTGACGGTGACCGTCGAGCACGGGGTCCTGAGCATCCAGGGTGAGCGCAGCGAGAGCGAGACGTCCCCGCAGCACTCGGAGTTTCGCTACGGGTCCTTCAGCCGCACGCTCACACTGCCCTCGGACGCCTCGGAGGAGGACGTCGTCGCCTCCTACGACAAGGGCATCCTGGAGGTGAGCATCGGATTGGCCAAGCAGGAGAAGATCAGCCGCAAGGTACCGATCTCGCGCAAGTCCGAGGAGTAGGTCGCCCGGTGCCGGCGACCGCTAACCTTCGCCCCTGGCACCGGCCTCGCCGTCCGCGCCCTCCTCGTGACCGGCCGAGAGCCGTTCACGGGGAGGCGCCCTCCTGGCGGAGGGAACACGGGAGGCGGCTTCCACCCTGGTCGACACCCCGGGGAAGAACAGGCTCTCCCGTTCGGTGTCGAGCCACCGCACCACGTAGGGAGGGCTTCCGTCAGCGTGCCGCAGCTGCGTGATGACGCCGACGCGGCGGCCCGCGCCCTGGTCGACGATGATCCTGTCTCCCACCGAGACCTCGTGCCGCTTCCTCTCCCGCACCCGTTCGGGCCGGGCCTCCACCGTCCTCGCGCGTGTGGCGCCACCGGACGCGGCGGCGGCTTCGAGCTCCGCCATCCGCCGCTCCAACCGGAGGACTCGCTCCGTCAGGGCCTCGACGCCTGTTCGCTCCCCGGTGTCCTTGACCATGTCTCCCGTCGCCTCCCCGTCACCCGGACGCCGTACGGGACGCGCGCACCACCGTGACCGGGCACGGGCTGTGCGAGATCACGTTCCGGCTCACCGATCCCAGCAGCATCCCGGCGAACCCGCCCCGACCATGGGAACCCACGACCATCAGGTCGCAGTCCTCGGCCGCGGCGCACAGGGCCTCGACCGGGTGGCCTGACTCCACGACCTCCTCGACCCGCACCCGTGGCCACCGCGCGCGCTCGCCCGCGATCGACTCCGACAGCATCCGCCGCGCCTCCTCCGCCGCGGCGGCTTCACCGGTCTGGTCCGCGCTGACCCGCGCCGGCATCTCCGGCGCGCCGAAACGCATCCGCGAGGACCCCTTGCCCACCGTCACCACGCGCAGCGCCGATCCACGGACGTCGGCCGCCTCGAACGCCCACGACGCCGCGGTCAGCGCGGTCGCCGACCCGTCGACGCCGACCATGACGCGGTCGGTGGAGGGGCCGGGCTCCCGGTCGGGCACGACGACGACGGGGCACGAGGCGAACATGAGCATGTCCAGAGCGGTGGAGTCGGGCAGGAAGACGTCCATGGCCGTCGT
Source organism: Nocardiopsis lucentensis DSM 44048 (assembly GCF_000341125.1). Classification (GTDB taxonomy): domain Bacteria; phylum Actinomycetota; class Actinomycetes; order Streptosporangiales; family Streptosporangiaceae; genus Nocardiopsis; species Nocardiopsis lucentensis. The sequence continues at coordinate 7,951 of NZ_ANBC01000552.1, forward strand.
CCGGTGGGCACCGAGGACGAGGCTGTGCGCCTTCTGGCTCTCCATCAGCAGGACCGGTTCGGGGTCTCCGGTGACGTGCGAGGCGTCGACGGCGAGGTCCGGTGCTCGCTGCAGGGCCCGCCGGCGCGCGTCGTCCACGACGCAGCGCGCGAACTCATACACGTCGAACCCCGGCAGGCCGCGCGGTACCGCGTGGTAGAGCGGCCAGTCGAAGGCGTAGACGATCCGCAGTCCGCGTCCCCGCAGCCGTGCGTCGTCCGCGGCCCAGTCCACGGCCCGCTCACTCGCCGGTGTTCCGTTGACCGCCACCACCACGGGGGCGTTCGCGCTCTGGGCCATCACGGCCTCCCCTCGACTGCGGACCCTCACCCGCTACGCTACGGTCGGGCGGAAGTGCCCTCCAGAGACGGACGTCGTGGCCGTTCAGCCCTTGTGACCAGGAGTGGAGGACCTGTGCCCCTACCCGGGATCGCGGCGGGCGGCCTCGGCCTTGAGTCGCGCGGCGTACGCCGCGGCCTGGGACCGGCGCCGCATGTCCAGCTTGGACAGCACACTGGAGACGTAGTTCTTCACCGTCTTCTCCGCCAGGAAGACCCTCTCGCCGATCTGCCGGTTGGTCAGACCCTCCCCGATCAGTTCGAAGACACGGCGTTCCTGGACGGAGAGTTCGCTCAACGGGTCCGCGGACCCCGCCCCCTCACGGATCCGCCGCATGACCAGGGCCGTGCTGTGCGGGTCCAGCATGGACTCACCGGAGGCGACCGTGCGGATGGCGCCGACCAGGTCCGAGCCGTGGATCTGCTTGAGCACGTATCCCGAGGCGCCGGCCAGGACGGCCTCGTGGAGGGCCTCCTCGTCGTCGTAGGACGTCAGCATCAGGCACGCCAGTTCGGGGAAGCGCGACCGCAGCTCCCGGCAGACCTCCACGCCGCTGCCGTCGGGCAGGCGCACGTCCAGGACCGCGACGTCGGGCCGAGCGGCCGGGACACGCCCGAGGGCCTCGGACGCCGTGCCCGCCTCACCGACCACCTCGATGCCCTCCTCGTCCTCGAGCAGGGCCGTGATGCCGCGCCGCACGACGTCGTGGTCGTCGACCAGGAAGACGCGGACGGCCCGGTTCCCCTCCGGCATCGGCTCACACCTCCCTCGCGGACGGACACCAGCCGCCGCGGACGCGGCGCCCGCTGATCCGGTCCGGGACGAGGCGGACGAAGAGGTCGTGGGCGCCCTGCGCCCACGGGCGGACGGGGGCGCAGGCGGCGAGGGCGTTGGCCTCCGCCTCCTCGGTGACCGGTTCGGCCCTGCCGGTGAGCAGGACGCTCCACCCCTCGCTCATCGCGCCGTCGACGCGGTCGACCTCGAAGGACGCGTCACCGGGTGTGTGACGGGCGATCACCCCGTGGGACGCGACACGGAACACGACGGTGCCGTCCAGAACGAGGTAGTTCACCGGGAGGATGGTCGGGGCAGCCTCCTCCCCGATCACGAAGCCGATCCGCCCCACCCCGCCGGGGCCGATGAGTTCCATGCACCTTCCCGGAGACAGGGTGAACGTCTCGGGAAGAAGGGTCGCCGTGGTCGTGGCGCCCGGCGGCACGTCGGTGTCGGCGCCCAGCAGGTGGTCCTGTGTGGTCTCCAGCGCGGAGGCGAGTCGGTACAGCGCGGGCCGCGTCATCCTGGGTGCGTACTCCTCCAGGTAGGCCACGTAGCCGGGATCCATGTCGGCCCGCTCCGCGACCTCCTGCCTGGTCAGACCGAGCTCCTTCCGGCGCGCTGCGGCCCTGCGGCCGAGGTCGCTTCCGGTGCGCACGGCATCGTCATCCCTATCTCTCCTCATGTCGCACCGTCCTCGCGGTCCGGAGGGGACCTCGCGTTACGCTCCGCATCCTTACCGCTCTCCGGGTGCGGGGCGTGGGCCGTTGGTCCCGAGCTGGGGGCCGGAGGTCCCGGGGACGACGCGGCGCAGCGCCACCGCGGTCACCTTGTACTCGGGGCAGCCGGTCACCTCGTCGGTGTGCGACGAGGTGAGGCGGTTGACGGGCGCGTCGGGGAAGTGGAAGGCGGCGAACACCTCACCGGGGGCGACGTCGTCGGTGATCCGGACGGGCAGCACCACAGCCCCCCGTGCGCTGGCGACCTCGACCGCGTCGCCGGGCGCGACGCCCAGCCGCTCGGCGTCGACCGGGTTGACGTCGAGGGTCTCCGCCCCGGTCAGTTCGGTGTTGGGCGTGCGGCGTGTCATCGACCCGGTGTTGTGGTGGTCCAGTCGGCGGCCGGTGATCAGCACGTGGGGGAACCGGTCGTCGGGCCGTTCACCGGGCGGCAGGTAGGGGCGCGCGGCCAGGGCGGCCCTGCCGTCGGGGGTGGCGAACCCGTCCAGGTGCAGCACGGCCTCACCCGGATCCTCGGGGCCGCGGCAGGGCCAGTGCAGCGGGCCGTCGCGGTCCAGGCGCTCGTGCGAGATCCCGGCGAACGGAGGGGCCAGCCGGGCGCACTCGGCCATGGCCCGCGCCGGGGTCGCGCAGCCCAGGTCGGTGCCCATGGTCCGGGCCAGCGCGCGCAGGATCTCGAAGTCGCTCCGGGCCCGCCCCGGAGGGTCGAGTGCCGGGCGGACCCGTTGGAACCGGCGGTCGAAGTTGACGAACGTCCCGTCCTTCTCCAGGAAGGACGCGGCCGGCAGGACCACGTCGGCCAGTTCCGCGGTCCGGGACGGGAACAGGTCGTGGCAGACCACCAGTTCGCACGCCTCCGTCGCCGCCCGCACCCGGTCACTGTCGGGGTCGGTCAGGGCGATGTCCTCGCCGATGACGTACAGCGCGCGCAACCGGCCGTCGAGGGCGGCGTCGAACATCTGCGGAATCCTCAGTCCGGGGCGCTCGGGTACGGGGCGTCCCCACACCCGGCCGAACCGCTCCCGCACCCGAGGGTCGGTCACCGGCTGGTAGCCCGGCAGCAGGTCGGGTAGCGCACCCATGTCGGAGGAGCCCTGGACGTTGTTCTGGCCGCGCAGCGGAATGATCCCCCCGCCGGGAACCCCGACGTTGCCGGTGAGGATCGCCAGATTGGCCAGCGTGCGCACCCCGTCGGTGCCGTGCGCGTGCTCGGTGACGCCCAGCCCGTAGACGATGACCGGCCGCTCGGCGCTCCCGTACAGGCGGGCGGCCTCGACCAGGTCCGCCTCCGCCACACCCGCGGTCCGCGCCGACGCGTCGACCGTGAGGCCGTCGAGCAGGGCGCGCAGCTCGTCCAGACCGCTCGCCCTGGCGGCCAGGAACCCCTCGTCGGCGTGGCCCCCGTCCAGGAGCGCCCGTGCCAGGCCGTTGAAGACCGCCACGTTGGTTCCCGCGCGGCAGCGCAGGTGGACGTCGGCGAGCGCGGCCAGTTCCGAGCGGCGCGGGTCGACCACCACCAGGCGGGCCCCGGCCAGCACCCTTTGCTTGATCCGGGCCCCGACGACCGGGTGCGCCTCGGTCGGGTTGGCTCCCACCACCAGGACGCAGTCGGTCTCGTCGATCTCCTCGAACGGGGCGGTGCCGCCAGCCCAGCCGAACGCGGAGTTCAACCCGGCCGCGGTGGGGGCGTGGCACAGTCGGGAGCAGTTGTCGACGCTGTTGGTGCCCAGGACGGCGCGGGCGAACTTCTGGGCCAGGTAGTTCTCCTCGTTGGTGGCGCGGGCCGAGGAGATGACGCCGATCGCCTCGCCGCCGTGGCGCTCGCGGATGGCGGCCAGGCGCTCGGCGATGAAGGCGAGCGCCTCCTCCCACGACACCGGCTCCAGCGCGGACCCCCGGCCCTCGCGGCGGAGCAGCGGCTCGGTCAGCCGATCCCGGGCACGGGTGAAGGAGTGGGCGAAGCGTCCCTTCACACAGGCGTGGCCCCGGTTGACCGGACCGTCCCGCCCCGGGGTCACGGCGGCCACCGCCCCGTTTCGCACGTGAACCTCCAGCGTGCAGCCCACCCCGCAGTATCCGCAGGTGGTGGCGGTGGGCCGGTGGACGGGGCGCGGGTCGAGGAAGCCCGGTTCGGCCAGCGCCCCGGTCGGACAGGTGTCCACGCAGCCGCCGCAGCCCACGCACGGCGAGGAGATCCACGGTCCGCCGTCCCCGGCCGTGACGACGGTGTCGAAACCCCGGCCGGTGAGTTCCAACGCGAAGGTGCCCTGCACCTCGGAGCACATCCGTACGCAGCGCCCGCACGCGATGCACAGGTCCCGGTCCAGCTTCACGTACGGGTGCGAGTGGTCCGTCCCCCGGTGGTGGGTCGCGCCCGTGAACGCGGTTCCGGTCACGCCCAGGTCCCGGCAGGCGCGCACCAGCTCACTGCGGTCCGCGGGCACCTCCAACGCCCTGCGCGGCAGCTCCGAGACGATCAGTTCGAGCGCGCCGCGGGCCGCCTCCGCCGCCCGCGGGTCGTCGGGGCGCACGGTCATCCCCTCGGCCGCGGGAGCCGTGCACGCGGCCACGATCCCCCGACCCTCCACTCCGACCAGGCACACCCGGCAGGAACCCCGTGCGGAGAGCCTGTCGTCGTGGCACAGAGCGGGGACCTCGGAACCGGCGGCACGGACCGCCTCCAGGACGGTGGCCCCCTCGGCCACCTCCACCACGTGATCGCCGACCCGTACCCGCATCAGGCGCCCCCGCCCGTCAATTCGTCGTGGTAGACGCGGACCAGGCTGCGCACCGCGCCGGGCACGTCGCGGCCGAACGCGCACAGGCTGCCCACCGCCATCACCTCCGCCAGCCGGTCCTGCTCCGCCAGCACCCCGTCGACGTCCTCCGCCGCCCCGCCGATCCGTTCGGCGAGTTCCAGCCCCCGCCGCGTCCCCACCCGGCACGGCACGCAGGCCCCGCAGCTCTCCGAGGCGGCGAACGTCCAGGTGTGCCGGAGCAGCGCGTCGGGCGGCACCCCGGTGTCCACGGCCACCAGGCTGCCGTGCCCCAACGCGACCCCCGCCCCCGCCAGGGCTTCGGTCCGCAGGGGGAGGTCGAGCTCCCGCGGGCCGAGGAAGCCGCCGAGCGGCCCGCCGACCTGGAGCGCGCGAAGCGTGTGCCCGTCCCTCAGCCCCTCGCCCAGCTCCTCGACGACGAACCGGAGGGACGCCCCGAACTCGACCTCGTACACCCCGGGACGGCGGAACCGCTCGCTCAGGCACACCAGCTTGGTGCCGCCCTCCCCGGGGGCGCCCAGTTCCGCGTAGGCCGCGCCGCCGTGCCGGACGATCCACGGCACCGCGGCCAGCGTCTCCACGTTGTTCACCACCGTGGGTCGCCCCGCCACCCCCCGTTCGGTCGGGTAGGGCGGCCTGGGACGGACACCTCCCCGCAGCCCCTGGAGGGCGCGCAGGAGCGCCGTCTCCTCACCGGCCACGTACGAGCCCGCGCCCTCGACGACCCGCACGTCGAAGTCGAACCCGCTGCCGTGCGCGTCGGCCCCCAGGTGCCCGGCCTCGCGCGCCTCGTCCACGGCCGCCCGCATGCGCTCGACCGCCGCCGGATACTCCGAGCGCACCAGGACGAAACCCTTCCGGGCGTCGACGGCGAGGGCGGTGAGCGCGAGCCCCTCCAGGACCCGGTGCGGATCGCGTTCCATCAGCAGGCGGCGGTCGGCGAACGAGCCGGGGTCGCCCTCGTCACCGTTGGCCACCACGTAGCGGGGCGCCGGACCGCGCGCGCCCGCCGACCACTTGTCCGCCGCCGGGAAGGCGGCGCCACCGCGCCCCCGGAGGCCGGCCCCGGCCACCTCGGCGAGCACCCTCTCCGGCGACCCGTCGGCCAGCACCCGCGGCCACACCCGCCACGCCTCCTCCTCACCGGTCAGCCCGGCGCCGAGCACCGCGCGGCGGGCCGCGTTCCGGTAGGGGATCTCCGGTGCCGGTTCACCCAGGACCGGGCCGACCCGCGGAGTGGTCCCGTCCATGGCCGCGGGGGAGGCGTAGCAGAAGCCGAGGCAGTACACCCCCTGCAGGGACACCGAGCCGTCCGCGGCGCACTCGCCCCGGCGGACACCGAGCGCGGCCTCGAGCCGTTCGGCGTGACGGCCCCGTGTGGTGGCGAAGCACGAGGTCCCCTCGCAGACGCGGACGTGTCGCCGACCGCGTCTGCCACCGGCGAAGTCGGCGTAGAAGGAGGCCGTGCCGGTCACCGCGGCGACCGGCCAGCCCGCCTCCCGGGCGATGCGGTCGAGGTCCTCGGGGCCGACGGAACCGTGGTCGGCCCTCGCCCGCGCCAACCGCTCGAGGACGAGGGCGCCCGGTCGGCCGAAGCGCACCGGCCACTCGGCGAACGCGTCACGCGTCATGTCGGCCCGTCCCTCCTGACGCCCACACGCCAAATCGTGTCCATGTGGATACTCCGGGTGATCACTCTGGTGTCAGTGAACCATCCCGCCCCGGCGGCGCCAAGGATCGAAACCGTTCCCGTGGTGATCGGCCGGTGCCGGCCCACCCGCACGAAACCGGATTTCCGGTCCGGTCATCTTTCGAACGGTCCTGGAGGGCGCGGGACGGCACGGGATCGTGCGCTTCTGGAAGGGTGGGGGCATATGGAGAGAAACGAGAGCTGTGTCCGGTGCCGTGGGACGGTGGCTCCGGACGGTCGATGCTGGGACTGCGGAGCGGCCCAGCCGTCGTTCCGCTCCCGGCTGGAGACCACGGCCGCCGGTGGCGCGGCGGGGGGC
>NZ_ANBC01000553.1 GCF_000341125.1 Nocardiopsis lucentensis DSM 44048
GTGTCAACGCGGACGCCATGGGAGTGGTCGCTGCGGGCGGGTGGACGGTCGGGGTCGTGTGCGACGGTGTCTCGATGTCGCCCCGATCGGACCGGGCCGCCCTGGTCGCGTCGGTGGACGCGGCGCCCGCCTGCACCTACGTCGCGGCCGCCGTCGGCGCGGGAGGTGTGTGGGTCTCCTGGGTCGGGGACAGTCGCGCCTACTGGTTGCCCGACGAGGGGCCGGGGTTCGCGCTGACCGAGGACGACACGGGCGCCCACGACGCGCTCTCCGCCTGGTTGGGCGCCGACGCGGGGGATCTGGAGGGGCGGGCCCGAAGCTACCGGCCGTCGGGTCCGGGGCGCCTGCTGCTGTGCACCGACGGACTGTGGCGGTACCTGTCCTCGGCGGAGGAACTGCGCGCCGCCGTCCCGCGCCGCCGGCCGGGTTCGGCGGG
>NZ_ANBC01000554.1 GCF_000341125.1 Nocardiopsis lucentensis DSM 44048
GGCCTGGTCCGCCACGCGCTCGACGCCGGTGGGCATGACAACGTCACCGCGTTGCTCATCCCCGTGGACGGGTGCGCGGGCCGCGGGCGCCGGGGCCGATCCGGGGTAGGACGGGGCGCCGAGGGGAGAGCGCGCCGCACCTGTTGACCCAACAAATCAACGAACGTTAGATTGTTGGTATGTCATCGGACTCCTGCGAACTCCTCTGCATCGACCTTCCCCAGGCGGAGAAGGTCCGCGCCCGTGTTCCCGCCGAGGACGACGCGCGCCCCGCCGCCGACCGGGCCCGGGCCCTGGCCGACCCCACCCGGCTGCGGATCGCCCGCGCCCTCCAGGTCGGCGACGAGCTGTGCGTGTGCGACCTGGCCTGGGTCTGCTCGTCCTCGCAGAACCTCGTCTCCCACCACGCCCGGCAGCTGCGCGCCGCCGGTCTGGCCGCCTCCCGGCGCGACGGCAAGCTCGTCATGTACCGCCTCACCGACGCCGGACACGCCCTGCTGTCCCTCCTGCTGCCCGACCCCGACCCCGCACCCGCCGTGAGAGAGGGCTGAGTCATGTCCGACCCGTGCTGCGGCGGCGACACCCCGGAACCGCCCCGGAACCGCCCGCTCCTGGACCCGGCGCCCGCCCCGGCCTCCTCCGCACCCCTCTCCGTGACCTGCTCCTGTTGCGCGCGAGGCGCGGGAGGGCGGGAACCGTCCGCTCCCGAGACGGCCGAGGGGGCCGTCGACACCGACGGGTGCGGTGATCCCACCTGCTCCTCACCCGCCCCCGCTCCCGGGGAGAGGCCGGGGACGTGGTGGGGTTCGGCCGGCGTGCGCTGGGCGGGCCTGGCCGGTGCGCTCTGGCTGGCCGGTGTGCTCACCGGGTGGCTGACCGGAGCTCCCGTCGTGGCGACCGCTCTGTTCGCGGGTGCGATCGCGGCGGGCGGGTGGACGTTCGTGCCCGGCACACTGCGCGCGCTGCTGAGGGGCGGGTTGGGCGTGGGCACGCTGATGACCGTGGCCATGGTCGGCGCGATCCTGCTGGGCGAGGTGGGCGAGGCGGCGATGCTCGCCTTCCTGTTCTCTCTGGCCGAGGCGTTGGAGGACCACGCCGTGGCCCGCACGCGCCACGGGCTGCGGGCCCTGCTGGACCTCGTGCCCACCCGGGCCACCGTGCTGCGCCAGGGGCGGGCGGCCACCGTCGA
>NZ_ANBC01000555.1 GCF_000341125.1 Nocardiopsis lucentensis DSM 44048
GCGAGCGCGTCGCCACCGACGGTGTGGTGCGCTCCGGCCGCTCCACTCTGGACACCTCGACCGTCACCGGTGAGTCCGTGCCCGTCGAGGCGACGGAGGGGACCGAGGTGTTCGCCGGGACGGTCAACGGCGGGGGNATCGAGGTCACCGCGCGCGTGGCGGACAACTCCCTGTCCCGCGTGGTGCACATCGTCGAACGCGAGCAGGCGCGCAAGGGCGCCGCGCAGCGTCTGGCCGCCCGGGTCGCCCGCCCCCTGGTGCCGGGGATCCTGGCCGTGGCGGCGCTCATCGCCGTCGTCGGCTCCCTGCTGGGGGAGCCGGGGGTGTGGATCGAGCGCGCCCTGGTGGTGCTGGTGGCCGCGTCCCCGTGCGCCTTCGCCATCTCCGTCCCCGTCACCGTGGTGGCCGCGATCGGCGCGGCCAGCCGCTCCGGAGTGCTGGTCAAGGGCGGGGCCGCGCTGGAGGCGTTCGGTGCGGTACGGGTGGTCGCCCTGGACAAGACCGGAACGCTCACCCGCAACGCACCGGCGGTGGTGGCCGTCGAACCCGTGCCCGGCCACACCCGGGAGGAGGTCCTCGCGGCGGCCGCCGCCCTGGAGGCGCGCAGCGAGCACCCCCTGGCCTCCGCGATCCTGGCCGCCCACCCCGACCCCGAACCCGCCCACGACGTGGCGGCGGTGCCCGGTAGCGGACTGACCGGAACCCTGGACGGGGTCCCCCTCAGGCTGGGCCGACCCGGCTACATCGACCCCGGGCCCCTGGCGCGGGCCGTGGCCGGCCTCCAGGAGCAGGGGGCCACGACCGTCCTGGTCGAATCCGGCGGCCGGGTCGTCGGTGCGGTCGCCATTCGCGACGACCTGCGCCCCGAGGCCGCCGAGGCGGTCGCGGCGCTCCATCGCGTCGGCGTGCGCACCGTGATGCTCACCGGTGACAACGAACGCACCGCCCGAGCCCTGGCCGCGCGGGTCGGCGTCGACGAGGTCCACGCCGACCTGCGCCCCGAGGACAAGGCGAGGCTGGTCACCGACCTGCGGCGACACGGACCCGTGGCGATGGTCGGAGACGGTGTCAACGACGCTCCCGCCCTGGCCACCGCCGACGCCGGTGTGGCCATGGGGGCCATGGGCGCCGACGTGGCCGTGGAGACCGCCGACATCGCCCTCATGGGCGAGGACCTGCGCGTCCTGCCCCGCGCTCTGGCGCACGCACGCCGCACCAGGCGGATCATGCTCCAGAGCCTGGTGCTGTCGGCGGGCATCCTGCTCGTGCTCATCCCGCTCTCCGCGTTCGGGGTGCTGGGTCTGGCGGCGGTGATCCTCACCCACGAACTGGCCGAGGTCCTGGTCATCGCCAACGGTGTGCGCGCCGGACACCGTACCCCGGCCGAGTCCTCCTCCACCGAGTCCCGACAGGCGGCCGAACGGGTCGGGGAGCGGGTATGAACGCCATCGCCCTCGTGCTCTACCTGACCGGCCTGGTACTGGTGTTCGGCGTGCGCACCCTCCAGTCCTGGCGCGCCACCGGGGACACCCGGTTCCGCCGTCCCGACACCACCGCCTTCAGCGCGCCCTGGTGGGGCACGGTCCTGTTCGCCGTCGCGTGTCTGCTGGGCGCGGCCGCGCCCGTCACGGCGATCGCGACCGAGGCCTTCGCCCCCTCCCCGCCCGTGGCGTGGTCCGGCATCGGAGCCATGGCCTCGGGGCTGCTGCTGGTCCTGGCCGCGCAGAGGGGGATGGGCGACTCCTGGCGGGTCGGCGTCCAGGAGGACGAGGACACCGAACTGGTCACCGGAGGGCTCTTCGCCCTCGTACGCAATCCCGTCTTCACCGGGATGGCCGTCCTGCTCGTCGGCATGGCCGTGGCGCTGCCGGGCCCGCTCTCCGCCGCTGCCCTGGTGACGCTGGTCGTCGCGGTACAGGTGCAGGTCCGGCTGATCGAGGAGCCCTATCTGTTGAGCACACACGGCGCCGCCTACCGCTCCTACGCGGCGCGCACCGGCCGTTTCCTCCCCGGACTGGGCCGCCTCGCGCCCGCCGACGGTCAAGGGGAGCGGCCCTGATCGGCGCACGCCGCACCTTCTCCGACGGGAGTTCCACGCCCGGGGGCGGCCGCACAGCCGCGGTCGCCCCCGGCGCGATTTTGATCGTCGCCGTGATCCTCCCGGCGGTCCTGTCGAGGGCACGGAAACCGTCAGTGAGATTTCACGAATACTTTTCGCGATCTCCGTCGCGGTTCGCGGGGTGACGGGGGTTTCTCACCTATGGCTTCCGTGCTTTCCCGCCGCGGGGCGGGCCGGGGTGCGTGGCGGCCGAGCCGACGCCGTCACGTGGTTCCCCGGAGTACGCGGAAGTGGAAAAGCGAAATGCTTCCCAACGGCGCAGTGCGGGACTTCTTTCACACCCGTACCTCTGGGAACTTTCATCATTGATCAGGGGTGGCTGAAAACATAAACTCCTCTGTGCGCGACACGCCGCGTGGAGAACGGAATTTCCGTTTCGGTTGGGTAGGAGGGGTTGATTGGTTGCGGTTCGGCAGGTGCGCCAGGCGTGCTCTCACGGGATCGCCATGATCGCCCGCACGTCGCCCCCTCACCGCGGCCGTGCTCATCCTCACGACCACGGGGCCCGCACCCGCGTCGGGCCGTCGACCCCCCACACTCCGCGGGCGCCGCCCGCTCCTCCGACACCGCGGACTCCGAGCACGGCCCTGACGGGTCCGCCTCTCCGAGCCCCCGGCGGGCCCGACGTCCCGGGGCGCGAGCTCTTCGCCCGCCCCGTGCGGCCCCAGCGCGCCCTGAGCCCCTTCGTGACCCTCCTGACGATGACCGGCGTGATCGACACCGACGATATGGGGGAAGCGGGACGTTGACGACGACGAGTGGCGGGGGAGACTCCGCCCTGCACCAGATCCACTTCGGTTACCGACAGAACAACCTGCTGGGGCAGGGGTTCGGTCCCAGCGCCACGTCGCTGCGCGAGGCGGACGACGGCTACCAGAGGCTGACCCACTGGTGCACACGGCTGAACGAGGTCGCCAATCCGGGCTTCGCCCCGGGGGAGGCGGAGAGCGGCTACTGGTACCGGTGGTACGACGACGGGCAGGGCGCGCTGCTGTACCGCGTTCCGGAGGCCCTGGGCCGCGACGGCCGCGGCGACACGGCCAGGGCCCTGGTGGGACGGACGGTCACGCCGTCGCCGGCGCTGGTGTTCGCCGCCCGCGGCTGGTCGGGCGAGCCCTCCGCGCCGATCGGGAGTTGGGGCGCGCTGCGACCGGTCCCCGCCCTGACCCGCGACGACGTCGGTCCGGACAAGGCCGCCCTCACCGACGACGCGCTGCGGAGCGCCGGACTGCTCACCCTGGTCACGGCGGTACTGGCCGACCCCTTCACGCCCGTGGACGTCCTCACCACCTTCGGGGGCAGGGTGATGGGCCAGAGGGAACGCCTGGCGCTGCTGTGGGGGGTCTACCAGGCGCTCCACGGGATCCTGGGGCGTGCCAGGGAGCCCCGTTTCCAGGGGGTCGACTGGTCGTTCAGCACCCACGAACCCTGGCCGGCACGGTCCGGGGACCACCCGGAACGGCCACGGATCGCCTTCCGGCCCCCTCCGACCGGCGTGCGGGCCGGGGACGCCCGCGTCGTTGACCTGTCGGCCCCCGCCGAACACGACCAGCGCCACCGTGCCGTCGCCCGGTGGCTGATCGGCCGCCTCGGCACCGCCACCGAGGTCCTCGACGGGGACGGGTGGAGCCGGATCCGGGCCTACGGGGACGGCGCCGACGCCTACGCGGCCCTGATCCACCTGCTCCACGACAGGGCCGACCGGGAGGGCGCGGGCGCGTCGTCGCGGGGATGGACGGGGGCCACGCGCCGTGTGGGCGCCGCAGCGCCTCCAGCGCCTCCGGGCGGGGAGAAACCTGCCTCCCGGAGCCGGGAGGACCCCACCGGTCGACCTCGGGAGGAGCTCGCGGCCGGGCCCCGGGAGGATTCCGCGACCCGGCTCCGGACGGGGCCCGCGGCCCGGGAGGACCCCACCGGGCGGACCCTGCCCGATCGGGCGGACGAGGAGGCCACCGAGGAGCTCCCGCCGCGCCGGGACGCCGCCGAGCGGACCGCGGAGGAGCCCGCGCCCGGCGGCGCGGCGGACCGGACCGGGGGACCTCCTCCCGGGACCGCGGAGGACGAAGGCGTGGATCCGCAGCTGGTGCTGCTGATGAGGATGATCGCGAACGCCCGGGAGAACGAGGTGTTGGAGAAGGCCGTGAACGCGGTCGTGCACCGCCTCAACCCCGGTTTCATGGGTGAGATGGTGGTCGAGTCGGACACCCGGTACCGGCGGTTCTCCCTCACCACGACCCGTGCGTTCCTCGCCGTGGCGGGCGCGGCGCTGGTCCTCTTCCTCGTCTGCGTCGTCCTGCTGACGCTCCTGGTCGGCTGACCTCCGGGCCGAAGGGCCCCGGACCCCGACTACAGCTCCGAGCCGAGCCCCAGCCCCAGGCCGCCGTCGACCAGGATCTCCTGGCCCGAGGTGAAGGTGGCCTCGAAACCGAGGAAGAGCACGGCGCGGGTGACCTCGGCGATGGTCCCGTGGCGACGCATGGGGGTCGCCGCGTCACCGACGCGCATGAACTCCTCGCGCTGCTCCTCGGTCAGGCCGGGGACGCCCATGCTCGGGGTGTCGATGAACCCCGGGGCCACCGCGTTCACCCGGATCCCGCGCGGCAGCAGCTCCGAGGCCAGCACCCGGCCGAAGCTGAGCAGGGCCGCCTTGGTGCCGCTGTACACGCTCATGCCCGCGGAGCTGCTCACATTGGTCACCGAGGTGGTGAACACGATCGAGCCGTGGTCGGCGATGAGGGGGAGCAGACGCTGGACGGTGAAGAACGCGCCCTTGGCGTTGACGTCGAACATCCAGTCGTAGGCTTCCTCGGTGACCTCGGCGACCGGTGCCAGGCCCGACACCCCCGCGTTCACGTGGAGGAAGTCGATCCCGCCGAGCTGCTCGCGCACCGTGGCGGCGAGGGCGTCGATGTCGGCCAGGTCCGCCGCGTCCGCGCGCACCACGTGCGCCTTCGGGGCGAGCTTGGCGCGCGCCTCCTCCAGGTTCCTCTCGTTGCGGCCGGTCAGCAGCACCCGCGCGTCACCCGCGACGAGCTCCTCGGCCACACCCATGCCCATGCCGTGTGTCCCGCCGATCACCACGGCCCGCTTGCCCTCGTAGGCGCCCATCTCGTCCTCCTTCGTCGTTCACCCGGCCGGTCGGCCGCTGGTTGACGCCCCTACGGTGGCCGCCGTCGCCACGGTTCGCCCACGGGTCCGCCACGGGCCCGCCGTCGTCCTCCACGGGTGGGCCCGTGGGCCGCTACGTTGGGTGCATGCGATTCGGGGTGCTGGGACCGCTGGCCGTGTGGACCGACGACGGGGTGCCCGTCCGCGTCCGCGACACCAAGGTCCGCGCCCTGCTCGCCGCGCTTCTCCTGGCCGAGGGGCGGATGGTCACCGCCGACCACCTCGTCGACGTCCTGTGGGGGGACTCCCCGCCCGCCCGGCCCACGGCCGTGCTCCAAGCCCGGGTCTCCCAGCTGCGCGGCGCATTGGACCGGGCCGAACCCGGTGCCCGCGCCCTGGTGCGATACCGCGCCCCCGGTTACCTGCTGTCGGCCGACGACGTGGACGCCGTGCGCTTCTCCGCGCTCGTGCGCCGGGCCCGGGACGGAGCCGAACCCCGAACGCGCGTCGACCTGCTCACCCGGGCACTGGACCTGTGGCGCGGCCCGGCCCTGGCCGAGTTCGCCGACGGCGACGCCGCGCGGCCGGTGGTGGCCCGGTGGGAGGAGGAACGGGTCGCGGCCGTGGAGGAACGCGCCGAGGCCCTCAACGCCCTGGGCGAGTACGCGGTCGTGGCCGCCGACCTCACCGACGCCGTCGACCGCCACCCCTTCCGGGAACGGCTGCACGCCGCCCGTATCACCGCTCTGTACGGCGCGGGCCGCCAGGGCGAGGCGCTGACCGCCTACGAACGGCTGCGTGCCCGCCTCGCCGACGAGCTGGGCGTCGACCCGGGGCCCGACCTCCTCGCCCTGCACCGCGCCCTCCTGGACCAGGACCCCGCCCTGGGGGCCGTGCCGGTCGCGCAGGCCCCGCCCGGCAACCTCCCCGCGCCCATGGGCGACCTCGTGGGGCGCGAGGAGCGGCTCGGACAGCTGGTCGCCCTGGCCGGGGAGCACCGCCTGGTCACGCTGACCGGCCCCGGAGGGGTCGGTAAGACTCGTCTGGCTCTGGCGGCGGCCGAACG
>NZ_ANBC01000556.1 GCF_000341125.1 Nocardiopsis lucentensis DSM 44048
CGCCCCCCTCGCCGGGGGAGGTGACGCGGTCAGCGTCCTGGCCGCCGCGCTCGGGGCGCGCGACGACGGCTCTGGACCTGGACTGTTCGACCGGACGGTGGACCTGCTGCGCGGCCGGCGGACCCTGATCGTGCTGGACAACTGCGAACACGTGGTCGCGTCCGCCGCGGACGCCGTAGCCCGCCTGTCGCGCGCGGTGCCCGGTCTGACCGTCGTGGCCACCAGCCCGGCGCCG
>NZ_ANBC01000557.1 GCF_000341125.1 Nocardiopsis lucentensis DSM 44048
CGAGGCGCTCGCCCGCTCCGGCGCGGTGCGGCTCCTTGTCGCCCGGGCCCGCGCGGCGGTGCCGTCCTTCGCCCTCGACGGGGATACGGCCGGGGCCGTCGCCACGATCTGCCGCCGCCTGGACGGCATCCCCCTGGCCCTCGAACTGGCCGCCACCCGACTGCGTCACCTGGGCGCGGACGAACTCGCCGCCCGCCTCGACGACCGCTTCGCCGTCCTCGGGGTGGGCCGCCGGGACGCCCCCGCGCGACAGCGGACACTGCGGGCGATGATCGACTGGAGTTGGGAACCGCTCCCCGCCGTCGAACGCCACGTACTGGCTCGCCTGTCCGTCTTCGCTGACGGCTGCGACCTGGCCGCCGCCGAGGCCGTGTGCGCCGTCCCCGGAACCGTGGCCCGGGCCGAGGTCCTGGACACCGTCGGCGCGCTCGGGGACCGCTCCCTGGTCGTGGTCGCGCACCACCCGGCCGGAACCCGCTATCACCTGCTCGAGTCGGTGGCCGCCTACGCCCTGGACCGCCTGACGGAGGCGCGGGAGACGGAACGGGCCCGGCTGAGGCACGCCCGCTACTTCGCCGACCTGGCCGAACGCGCCGACGCGGGGATACGCGGACGCGACCAGCGCCGCTGGCTGGAGCGTCTGGACTGTGAGGCCGCCAACCTGCGCACCGCTCTGGACACGGCCGTGCGCGAGGCCGACGCCGATCTGGCCCTGCGCCTGGCCAACGCCCTGTGCTGGTACCGCCACCTGAGGGGGAGGGCCGGCGAGTCGGGGGAGGCGCTGGACCGGGCACTGGCGCTCCCGGGCGGGGCGTCCGGGGCTCGGGCGTGTGCCCGGGCCTGGCGGGCCGCCCTGGCCGACCCGGAGGACGCGCGCCCGCGCGACGAGGCACGGCGGACGCTACCCATGCTCCCGGACACCGCCGCCCGGGCCCGGGCGGCCTGGTTCCTGGAACTGTCCCGATGGGGGCTCGGCGACACCGAGCGGGCCGAGCGGCGCGTGCGCGCCGCACACGAGGAGGCCCTCGCGGCGAACGACCCGTGGTGCGTGGCTGCCACCCGCGTCCAACTCGCGGACGCCGCCCACCGGGCGGGCGACCTGGAACGGGCCCTGGAGCTGGCGGGTCGGAGCGAGGATGACATGCGTGCCCTCGGCGACCGCTGGGGTGTGCTCCAGGCCGCGAACGTGAGCGCGGCGGTCCTGGAGGCGCTCGGTGACCTGGACGGGATGGCCGCCCGTCACGAGGAGGGGCGGCGCATCGCCGAGGAGCTGCGGCTGTGGACGGAGGTCGCGCGCGCACTCTCCGGCCTCGGTCGCGTGGCGCTGCTCCGTGACGACCTGGAGCGGTCCACGGAGCTGCTCACCCGGGCGCGGGAGATCGCGGCCGAGCACACGGACACGCTGGGCGAGCAGTTCGCCGACGCCGGACTGGCGCTGGCGGCGCGGCGCTCGGGCGACCTGGAACGCGCCGAACGGCTGCTGCACCGGTGGCTGGACTGGAACCGCCGGGCCAGTGGTCGGATCGGGCTCGCGTTCATTCTCACCCAGCTGGGATACGTCGCCGAACAGCGCGGAGACGCCGAACTCGCCCTGGCCCGGCACGAGGAGGCGCACGGGGTGGCCGAGGAGGGCGCGGACCCCCGGGCGGCCGCGCTCGCGCTGGAGGGCCAGGCGGGCGCGTACGCGCTGCTCGGCGACGCGGAGCGGGCCGGGAAACTGCTGGCCGAGGCCGCCGGTCTGCGTGATCGGGCGGGCGCGCCGCTGACGGAGGCCGAACGCGTGGACGTGGACCGGATCGGGTCGCGGTCGGGGTGAGGCGCGGCGGTGGACGCGGCGCACGACGAGGGGTCCGCGACGGCCTCGCGGGCCCCTCGGAGGTCGTCAGTGGTCAGGCGACGGGCTCGGGGGTCCGGTCGGCCTTCGCCGGACGGTCGAGACGACCGGTGCGGCGCAGCCACCACTCCGCGGGCAGGGTGCCCAGGGGAGGAATCGAGGCGACCAGGGCCACCAGGGTCGGCCAGAGGCCCCACCGCAGGTGCAGCGCGGCGGCGACGGTGAGCGCCACGTAGAGCATGAACGCGGCGCCGTGCAGCGGGCCGAACACGTGCACGCCGGTCTCGTCGCCGTTGCCCAGGTACTTGAAACCCATCCCGACCAGTAGCCCGGCCCAGGTCACAGCCTCGATCACCGCCACCACGCGGAAGGCCGTCGCTGTCACTCGCGGTTCGATGCTCACTGAGGTTCCCCGGGGTCGTCTGCGCTGGACACGGCAGGTCCCGGCGCTCGACGGCCGGGACCGGTCCCAGGTTAGGCCACCCTTGTGCGCGTTCTTCCCCGGGGCGCGGGATACGGCGGTCACTCCTTCGGGCTCTCAGGCGGCGGTGGCGGAGGCGGCCTTCGACGCCGCCTCCGCCGTCGTGGGTGCGACCGCCGACCGAACCCTAGGAGGCCATCTCGGTTCGCGAGGTCCACTCGTAGACGGGCAGGTCACCCTCGTCCGTGTACTGGTGCCGTGCCGTCGCCGAGAAGTGCTCGTAGCCCCCGCGGAACGGGACCTTGACCTCGTCGCCCGCGCGCGGGGCGGGCACGATCCGGTGCGGCAGATCCTTCGGTCCGCCTTCCAGGACCGCCTTCTGTTTGTCGTCCATACGACCAGACTGGCACGCACCCAGGGGCGTGTCACGGACCGCGACACCGCCTTTACCGAGGTGAGAGGGGTTGGAGAGAGGTGAATGCCCCGCCGGAGGCCGACGGGGCATTCGCTGGTCGGGTACTTACATGTCCACCATCGGGCGTTCCTCAGCGGAGACGTCCTCGGCGGGTGCGGCTTCCCCGGGCGCGGCGGCTTCGGCGGGAGCCGCCTCA
>NZ_ANBC01000558.1 GCF_000341125.1 Nocardiopsis lucentensis DSM 44048
CGGCCGGACCAGCCTCGGCGGGTGCCGCCTCGGCGGGGCCCTCCTCAGCGGGCGCGGCCTCGGCCGGGGCAGCCTCGGCCGGGGCGGCCCCCAGGACGATGACCGACTGGGCCTGCGGGTGCAGGTCGCGGATGGTGTCGCCCGCGGCGATGTACTCGACGGCTTGCGCCCGGCCGTTGGCCTCGAACTGGTCGCAGGCGTTCCGGACGAGGATGACAGCGGATTCCGTGTTGTTCGTGAACCTGTAGAACTCCGTCGTCCGCTCCTCGGCGCGCACCTCCTCCGGCACGGTGTGGCAGGATCCCGGCGCCGCGTCGGCGATGACGTGCTCCGTGGTCTTGAGCTTGCTCCAGTCGATGACCTCGAAGGTCAGGGTGCCCTCCGCGGCGTGGGCGGGGGTGGCGACGGACAGGGCCAGCGCGCAGGCGGCGAGACTCGTAGCGGCGACAGTGGAGTAGCGGGCCACAGTCATCCCTTTCTGTGATGGATTGACTACACACAGTTATGCAGACACATAGATCCCTATCACGAACGGGTAACGGATGCGATGGGGAACCACCGGTCACCCCGAAGCCGAGCCGCGATGTTCCGTGTCGGGGACGGCCCCTACCCCTCGCGCAGACGCTCCCGAAGCGCGCGCAGGGACGTGAACCGGTGCCCCTTCAACCCCAGTTCGACCGCGGCTCGCACATTGGTCTCGCGGTCGTCGACGAACAGCACCCCCTCGGCGGGCACCTCCAGGCGTGCCAGGGCCCACTCGAACGCCTCCGGTTCGGGTTTGGCACGGTAGATCCGGCTGGACAGGCCCAGAACGGCGAACGGCTCCAGCACCCGCGCGTGGTGGTGGCTGAAGTAGTCGGCGATCTCCGCGGGGATGTTGGACAGCAGGCCCAGCCGCGTCCCCTCCGCGCCCAAGCCGGTGACGAACGCGACCATCTCCTCGTCCACGCGCGACCAGCTCTCCACGTCGAGCGCGATCAGCCGCCGGATTCCCTCCTGCGCGAACTCCACGCCCAGGTGCTCGGACACCGCCTTCCAGTACGCGGTCCCGTCCAGGTCGCCGCGGTCGTAGGCCTGGCGCGGACGCCAGTACGCCTCCCAGAAGTTCGCTCCCGCCACACCCGCGGCCCGCTCCAGGGCGGCGCGGCCCTCGGGGGACTGGTCCCGGGCGATCACCCCGAACATGTCGAAGAGCACGGCGTCCACGGATGGGCCTCCAGGTCGGTCGGGTCGGGTTCGACCACCCTAGCCGTCGCGCGACGGCACGCGGGCCCGAGCCTCACGCTCCCCGGGTGAGGGCTCCGACCGCCACCTCCGTGGCCTCCGCGACGAGGGCGTCGTCGTACGCCGCACCCGCCTCGTCACGGCTGGACATGACCGCCAGGAC
>NZ_ANBC01000559.1 GCF_000341125.1 Nocardiopsis lucentensis DSM 44048
CGATGTCGTGCCGGGTGCCGTAGCCGCACGCGCCGGTCTTGTCCCCGACCTCCCAGCCCTCCGGGGCCCCGGCCCGGATCAGGTCGTCGCCGGTGGTGTTGGCGCGCAGCATGCCGACGAGGACGTCCCGCCGGTCCTCGGGAAGGACCTCGCCCAGGGCGAACGCGCGCAGGCTCGTGGCCAACGCGCGCGGGGTGCTGCTGTCGCGGACGTCGCCCGGAACCGCCTCCGCCATCCCCGGCGCGAACCGGTCCACCCGGGTGACCTCGTCACCGATCCCGCGCAGGGCCTCGGTCAGCCCCTCCGGCCCGCCGAGCTCCCTCAGGAGCAGGTTGGCGGCGGTGTTGTCGCTGTGGCGCAGTGCGGCGTCGCCGAGTTCGCGCAGCGTCATACCCGTGGACACGCGCTCTTGTGCGATGGGGGAGTGGAAGACCAGATCGGCCCCGGAGAAGGTGACCACCCGGTCGAGCCCGTCGACGGGGGTCCGGTCGAGCACGGCGCCGAAGGCCAGCACCTTGTAGGTGGAGCAGTGGGCGAACCGCTCGTCGGCCTGGAACTCGACCGTCCGTCCCGTGCCGGTGTCGAGGGCGTGGACGCCGAGCCGGACGCCGAACTCCTCCTCAAGACGCGTGAACTCCGCGTCCATCCGGAGGGGGGCGGGCGGCGTGACGGGCCGGGAGGTTTCGACGGTCCCGGTCGGTGACGGCGGAGCGGCGGGAGCGGTCGTGCCGTCGGGGGACGAGCAGCCGGTGGGGGAGATCAGCACGACCGACAGCAGTGCGGCCGACGCGACGCGTCGAGTCGTGGACCACGGCACCGTGAAGCACCCTCTCTCCGTACGGGAACACTGACTCCCAGAAGTCTCGCGGCCGCTGGGCGCGCTGTCGACGAAGCCGACGGCACGGCGTGTACGCCCCCCCGAGCCCGCTCACCCCTGCTGAGGTCCCACCCGTCGGGGTCGGTCCCTCCGCGACGACCCGACCGTTCCCGGGGCCGGCGAGGGCGACGCGCGACGGAGCGGCCGTCGAAGCGTCGGTTCGGCAGACGCGTGGGCAAGCCCGGTCCCGGCGGCCGAGTCCACCTTCCAGGCGGCCGGGTTCAGCGCGGCGCGGACCCTCTCCCGGCCCCAGACGGTTCGGCGTTTCGGCAGTGGTGCGTTCTTCCCGTGATCGACCATGGGCCGAAGGTCGCCGCCGCCTGTGGCGGTACGTCGTCACCGGATGGCTGTCGCCGCGTCCGGCGACCCCGCGATACTGGGGCACATGGACGACCTCACGCTCTCGCTCCTGCCCCTCACCACCACCGCCGAGGAGGGTGAACGCGACGCCCGGGTGGCCCTCCTGCCCGTCGGCAGCCTCGAACAGCACGGCCCCCACCTGCCCCTGGTCACCGACACCGTCATCGCCTGCGTCCTGGCCCGGGAACTCGCCCGCCGCCACCCCGTGCGCCTCCTGCCGCCCCTGACGATCTCCTGCTCCCACGAGCACGCCGCCTGGCCCGGCACGGTCAGCATCTCCGCGCGCACCCTGCACGCCGTCGTCACCGACATCGCCGCCTCCCTCGGCGACACCCGACTGGTCCTGGTCAACGGGCACGGCGGCAACCACGTCCTGGCCAACGTCGTCCAGGAGTCCCGCGGCGCCATGGCCCTCTTCCCCCAGGCGCACGAGTGGGAGGCGGCACGCGAGGCCGCCGGGATGAGCACCGACAACGACACGGACATGCACGCGGGGGAGCTGGAGACCTCGGTCCTGCTGCACACCTACCCCGAACTGGTCCGCCCCGGCCGCGCCGACCACGTCACCGGGCCGCGTGACCACATGCCGACCCTGGGTCTGGCGCCCTACACCCCCACCGGTGTGGTCGGCCGTCCCTCACTGGCCACGGCCGACAAGGGCCGCCGGCTCCTCGCCGCGCTCACCACGGGCTTCGCCGGACACCTGGACGCCCTGGACGCCGTGGCGGCCCACCAGCCGGACGACGGCCACCACCGCCCCGGGCAGCCCCGCCACCAGCGCGAGCAGCCCGTAGACGACTGACGCCGTCACCCCCAGGTCGGCGCCCAGACCCGCCGCACCGAACGCCAGCGCGGTGACCGCCTCGCGCGGACCCCACCCGCCCACGTTCACCGGCAGGCTCATCGCGATCAGCGACAGCACCACCAGCGGCACCAACGGGAACACCGGCGCCGACACCCCGGCCAGGGAGGCGGCGAAGACGAACAGGGCCACGTGACCGGCCAGCGCCGCCGCGGACAGCCCCGCCACCTCCGCTCCGCG
>NZ_ANBC01000560.1 GCF_000341125.1 Nocardiopsis lucentensis DSM 44048
GACGATCCCCACCAGCACCCCGGCGGACACCCCGACCGCCCGCAATCCGGGCCCGAGCAGCGCCGCCGGAAGCGCGAACAGCAGACCCGCCCCCGCCGCCACCAGCACGGCCTGCCCCGCCAGCCGCTCCAGGACGACCGCGCGCACCCCGCGACCCACGTCGCCCGCGTACCGGCCGTGGCTGACCGCCCGGTGGACGTCGCCCAGCACCCCGGCGGGCAGCACCGCGTTGAGGAACACCGCGCGGTAGTAGTCGCCGACCGCCCGCGCGAAGGGCAGCCGCAGACCGACCCCGCGCGCCACCACCCACCACCGCGCGGCGCTCAGCACGGTCGTGTACGCGCCCACTGCCAGCGCCACCAGCACCGCGCCGACGTCCACCACACCGAACGCGGACGTGAACGCCTCGGCCGGGAACCACCACACCACGGTCGCCAGGATCCCCGCCCCCACGAGCGCACGCAGCCACCCGGTGCGCCGGAGCGCGCCCGCGAAGCGTCCGCCCCGCGAACCCTCGGCGCCGCGTGGAGTCCCCGGGGCGTTCACCGCCCTCACGACGGCTCCACCCCCTGCGGCCGCGCCCGGTCGGTCGACCCGGGCTGCGGCACCGGACCGCCCGCCCCGGGCAGTACCACCAGGTCGGTGTGGTGGACGACCGCGCGCAACCGACCCTCGTCGCACTCCGCCAGCCGCCGCTCCAGGTATCCCGCCACGGGCAGTCCCGGCTCCTGGTCGGCCGCCGCCCCGACCCAGCCCCGCAGCCACTCCCGTGTCAGTTCGGCCCACCGCGGCCCCAGCCGCCACGGGCTGGCGAACGCGTGCGTCCGCGCTCCCAACCCCTCGAACACCTCGGCCGCGACAGCGACGGAGTCGGGGCCGAGCCGGCCCTCGCGCCTCTGGTGGTCGTTGAACGCCCGCTCCACCCGCGCGTCGAGCGGATCGGCGGGGGACAACTCCACCCGCCCCACCACCGACAGCGTGAGCAGCGCCGGACACCCGGCCGCCACGACCGCCCCGGCCAGCGTCTCCACCTCCGCGCGGGTGAGCAGGTCCAACAGGGCCGAGGCCGCCACCAGCGTGCACCCGGCCAGGTCCGCCGTCCCGAGCGCACCCAGATCGCGCAGGCGCGCCTCCACCCGCCCCACGGGCACGGTCGGCCGCGCCAACGCCAGCAGGGCCGGATCACGGTCGAACAGCACCCACCGCCCGGATCCGGGCAGCCGGGGGGCGAGCCAGCGGCCGAGCGAACCCGTGCCGCACCCCAGGTCGGCCACGACCCGGCCGTGGTCGCGCACCATCTCGACCGCCCGTGCCGACCTCGCCTCGGCGTCCGCGCCCTCACGCAGCGCCAGCCACTCCGGGGCGAACTCCGGAACACCCGTCGACGTCAACGGCACCCCTCCCTGTCGAGGACCGCGCCCATCGCGCGCGCCGTCTCTCTCCATCCTGCCAACTGTGATCGCCGCCGGCGCGCCGAGGTTCGCAGCCGTTCACGTAACCGCGGATCGGTGAGCCATCGGCGCAGGGCTTCACCGAGCGCGTCGGCGTCCTCCGGGTCGACGAGGATCCCGGGCCGGTCCCCGCCGGGACCACGCCCCAGCGCCTCGGGAACCCCGCCCACCCGCGCGGCCACGACCGGGACACCGCGCGCCAGCGCCTCGGTCACCGCCATACCGAAGGTCTCGGCGCGGGAGGGCAGCACCACCAGGTCGGCGGCGGCGTAGGCGGACTCCAGATCCGCCCCGGTCAGTGCGCCGGACAGCCGCACCCCCGACGCCTCCGCCAGCGCCCGCACCCGGTCGGCGTACGCGCCCCGGCCGACCGGCCCCACGCACACGCACTCCCACGTCGGCTCATCCCACCGGCTGAGGGCGTCCAACAGCAGATCGTGGCCCTTGCGCGGGGTCACCGAGGCCACGCACAGCAGGCGGGACACTCCGTCTGCGCCGGGTGCGAGCGGTGCCGGATCGGTGCCCGGGGCGACGTGGTGGACTCGGGCCAACCCGTGGTGGTCGGCCAGCCGACGGGCCGCCCAGCGACTGGTGGCGACCACCCCCGTCATCCCCAGGACCGCCCGCTCACGGGCGTCCAGGTCAGCCGCCACGCCGGGGGACAGGCCGGTCTCGTCGGCGAGGGGGAGGTGGACCAGCGTCACGATCCGCAGCCGGTCGGCGTGCGGGCTGAGGACCTCGGGCACCCCGCAGGCGACCAGGCCGTCCATCAGCACGCCCGCGCCGTCGGGAAGGCGCGCCAGCTCCCGGCCCAGCCCCTCCCGGTCGGCCGGACCCGGTCTGGGCCAGGACCCTGGCACCTCGATCCGGCGCACGGGCCGCCCCAGCGCGCCGAGCTCCGCCGCGATCCGTGCGTTGTAGGTGTTCCCACCGCTGGGGACACCGGGCGGGGGAACGACGAACGCGACGGTCAAAGGTCGCGCTCGTAGGTGGCCCAGGCCACGTGGGACTCGTGCAACGTGACCGAGACCCCGGTCAGACCGCGCCCGCGCGCGTCGATCCGCTCGACCAACCGGTCGGCGACGACCTTCGCCAGGAACTCGGTGGAGGTGTTCACCCCCGCGAACACGGGCTCCTCGTCCAGGTTGCGGTAGTTCAGCTCCGCGACGACGGCGCCCAGCTCCCGCGTCACCAGACCGATGTCCACGACGATGCCGTCGTCGTCGAGTTCGGGGCGGCGCAGGGTCGCGTCCACGACGAACGTGGCTCCGTGCAGTCGCTGGGCGGGGCCGAACACGTCGCCTCGGAAACTGTGCGCGACCATCAGGTGGTCGCGGACGGTGACACTGAACAAGGGTGTCCTCTCGGGATTGGGGTTGGGGGACGAAACCGGATCAGGCGTAGCCGACGCGGTGGCACAGGGCGGGAAGCGAGCCGTCGGCCAGCCGCGGCAGGAC
>NZ_ANBC01000561.1 GCF_000341125.1 Nocardiopsis lucentensis DSM 44048
GTCGAAGGCGGGATCGTCGAGCAGCCGCAGTGCCAGGTCGAGCCGGTCACCGTGGCCGTACCGTCCGCGCCGGGAGGGGGAGACGGCCCCGACCTGGCTGGCGCGCACGGTCAGCCGCCGGGAGTGGAAGTCCCCGCCCAGCGGAACGCTCACCTCGCGGTCGCCGTACCAGCTCAGCTCGACCACCTCGCCCTCGGTCGCGACCAGTTCCAGTGCCCGGGCCAGCCCGGCGCCGCTGGCGCTGGTGTGGAAGACCAGGTCACAGCCATCGAACGCCGTCGCGGGCACGGCGAACCCGACACCGAGCCGGTCGGCGGTCGCGGCGCGCGCGGGATCGGTGTCCACCAGCTGCACACGTGTGCCGGGGATCCCGCGCAGCAGCCGGGCCAGACAGCATCCCACCATCCCCGCCCCGACCACCGCCACATGATCCCCCACCAGCGGACGCGCGTCCCACAGGGCGTTGACCGCCGTCTCCACCGTCCCCGCCAGCACCGCGCGCCCGGGCGGCACCCCGTCGGGCACCGGACGGACGGCCGAGGCCGGGACAACGAACCGCGTCTGGTGCGGGTACAGGCTGAAGACCGTGCGTCCCACCAGCTCGGCCGGTCCCTCCTCGACCACGCCGACGTTCAGGTACCCGTACTTGACCGGACCGGGGAAGTCTCCCTCCTGGAAGGGGGCGCGCATCGCCGCGCGCTGGCCGGGCGGCACCCCGCCCCGGAACACCAGCGCCTCGGTGCCGCGGCTCACCCCGGAGAACAGGGTGCGCACCAGGACCTCCCCGTCGTCCGGCGCGGCCAGGGGGATTTCACGCACCTCGCCCCGGCCGGGGGCCGTCACCCAGAACGCACGCGCCCGATCGCTCACGCGCCTCCTCCTCGTCTCATCCGGTCCGATCCCTGCGGAAGACGCCACCGGAGCCTTTCCCGCCACGGCCCCGCCGCCACAGTGTCCCTCACACGGTCACGTCCGCTGCGACGCCGACGCCCGCGCACGGCGGGGCCGCGCGCCCCACAGGCCCAGGACGTCGCGTCCGAACGACCAGACCAGAGCCGCCAGCGCCACCCCCACCAGGGCCGTCGAGGCGGCCGACGGGAGCACCCCCGAGGCCGCGACCGCCAGGGCCACCCCCTGGAGCGCCGCCACCACCTTGCGGGCCCGGCTCGGCGGCAACGGGGCCCGCAACCACGGCGCGACCAGTGCCGCCGCGCCGAACACGTACCGCATCAGCCCGATGGCCAGCACCCACGCACCCAGGGACAGGGACACGAAGGCGCTCAACACCATGATCAGCAGGGCGTCCGTCTCCATGTCGAAGGCCGCGCCGAAGTCCGACTCCGTGCCGCTGCCGCGGGCGACCGCGCCGTCGACCAGGTCGAGCACCAGAGCCAGCGACGCCAGCCCCACCAACGCCCACACCGGGCCGCCGTCGACCGCCAGCGCCAGCACTCCCCCGGTCAGGAGCGCGCGCACCAACGTGATCCGGTCGGCCGACCCCAGCGAACGGCGCCCCGACCGTCGTGCCGCCCACAGCAGCACGGCCGCTCCCGCCACGGCGTACACGCCTCCCGCGTACCAGCCCCGCGGCCCCAGGCCCACGGTGGCCGCCAGCCCGCCGAGCAGGACCGCCTGGCCGAGGACGGCCGCCGCCACCTGGCGGTGCACGGGCTCACGCACGGCCGCTCCCCGGGCCGCCTTCGCCCAGGTGCGGCAGGTCGTGCCCCATGCGATCGCGCTTGGCGGTCAGGTAGGCGATGTTCTCCGCACGCGCGGGCGAGAGCAGCGGCACGCGCGCGACGACCTTGACCCCGTGGTCCTCCAGGGCCTTGCCCTTGGCGGGGTTGTTCGACAGCAGCCGCACCGACCGCACCTCCAGGTGCCGCAGGACGCGCGCCGCCGGGCCGTAGGAGCGGGCGTCCACCGGGAGGCCGAGCACCGTGGCCGAGTCGACCGTGTCCAGGCCGCGTTCGTCCTGGAGGGCGAGCGTGCGCACCTTCTCCAGCAGGCCGATCCCCCGACCCTCGTGGCCGCGCAGGTAGATGAGCACGCCCCGACCCCGTTCGACGATCGCGTCCAGGGCCGCGTTCAGCTGGTCGCCGCACTCGCACCGCAGCGCGCCGAGCGCGTCACCGGTGACGCACTCCGAGTGCAGCCTGACCAGCACCTCCTCACCGTCGCCCAGGGGGCCATGGGTCAGCGCCAGGTGTTCCTGCCCGTCGACGGGGTCACGGAAGGCCAGGGCACGGAACGTGCCCCGGTGGGTGGCCAACTCCGATTCGGCGACCTCGGTGGGGTCGATGGTCCGCTCGTGCATGTTCCCCCTCAGGCGCCAGGCGTCACACCGGGCCGGTGCCCAGCCGGTCCGTAGCGAAAACCTCGCGGTGCGTGGGGGCCACAGCCGGTTTCGTTCGTGCCTGGCGGGGTTCGTGTGAAGAGTGTGAAAAATGTCAGTTCAGGGCGTCGCTGTCAAGAGGAGACTCCGTGTCCGCGCTCGGCTCGGCCGGTCACGATTCGGGCAGAATAACGCGGATCTCGCCGCCCAGGGTCGCCCCGCCCGTCAACCGGAGGGTGGCGCCGCTCCAGAACCGTCCCGGGGCGTAGTACCCGGGGCGGTGCCCGCGCGGCAGCAGCCCCATCGCCTCGTAGGTCAGCCCCATGACCTCCGCGCAGTAGGTGGTCTCCAGGTCGCGTTCGCGGGCACGGCGGCCCAGCGGGACCCGCCCACGCAGCCAGCGGGTGACCATCGCCGCCGAGGACGGGAAGGGCGTGCCGTCGAGGCGGGCCACCGTACGCAGGGCGGCG
>NZ_ANBC01000562.1 GCF_000341125.1 Nocardiopsis lucentensis DSM 44048
CGTCGCGCAGGTCGTGCAGCTGCGCGCCCCGCTGGTGGGTGCCCGTCCACATGTCGACGAGCGAACGCCCCAGCTCGGCGTGCCACATCAGCGGCGGCAGGTCCTCGATGGTGAGGGTCATGCCGACGTGGTTGACCGGGCTGTTCGTGCCGAACTGGATGGCCCGGTCGGCCGCGCTCGTGCCGCGGAACACCCACGCGTCGCCGGTCCGGGTGACCGCCAGGGCCTGGTCCAGGGACATGCTCGCTTCCGTCACAGGGCTAGCGTAGGCGTATGCGATGGAGGAGAGCTATCGGCGTGGCGGCCTTCGTCGGTGTCGCCGCCACCGGTGTCGTGATCGCCCGGGCCGAGCGCAGGCGCCGCGCGTACACCCCCGACCAGGTCAGGGAGCGCTTGCGGGAGCGCGTCGCCCGGATCGAGGCCGAGGGGGCGCCCGACCTGGCGCCGCCGCCCCGCACCCTGCGCGAGCGGGTCGCGGACCGGTGCGAGGCTGTCGCCCGGAGCCGTCCCCTGACTGCCCTGACGGAGCGGATCAGGGGGAGGACCGGCGTGACGTGACGGCCCCGGGCCGGAGCCGTGCGGGTGGCGCGCGGGTCAGATCCCACACATGGATGACGGGGCCTCCACTCGCCGTGTCGCCCATGGCGGCCACCATGGAGCCGTACGGGGGAACGTATAGCTCGGAGTAACTGAAGTCGTAGTCCTCGTTCAGAGCGATGAGCTGATCGACCGGCTCGGTCTGGTTCGGGTCGTAGACGTGGAGTCCGCCCTCGGTGGTCAGAACTACGAAGCGTTCGTCGTCCAGGAAGGCGGTGTCCTCGACCCTCGTGCGGACGAAGGCCGGTGCGTCCTCGGCGGGGCTCGGTGAGGCGGGGGCGGAAGGGATGCTCTCGGGGGTTTCCCGGACCTCCGGTTCCGTCTCGGCCTGTGACGTCGTGCCCTCCGAGAAGTCCAGCGCCATACCCAGAACGACCACCGAGACCACCGAGGCGACCAGCGCGGTCCAGAACACCGCCGGGCTGGGGGAGCTGTCCGTGTCCCGGCCGGGTTCGGGGGACTTGACTACGCGCTCCGCCGCTTCCCGCGCGGGATCCGGGAGCGCGGCCGCGCTCCCCGGCGCATCTTCGACGGGCTCTGGCGATGCCTGGTCCGGGACGCCGCGCACATCCAGCGGCTCGGGCGGGGGTGGCGCCGCGGGTTCGGGGGCAGCCTCGTCGGGACCGCCCCGCTCACCCGGGTCCTCCCCCTCGGATTCCTCGGGCTCCTGGTTCTCCCAGGCGGGCTCGTCCGCCTCGGGCGGGGCGGTGGTCGGTACGACCCGGGTCGCGGCCACCAGGGTGTGGCGGATCGTGGTGGCGACCGCCGCGGGCAGCCACTCGGTGGCGTCGTCATCCCCCCGGGGAAGCGCCGTGCCGGTCAGTTCGGCCGTCACCGAGTCCAGGTCCGGGCGGTCGTGGGGGTCCTTGGCCAGGCAGGCGGTGACGAGGGGGACCAGGGTGTCGGGCAACCCGCTCAGATCGGGGGACTGGTTCACGACGCGGTAGAGCAGGGCCGCGGGGTCGCCGGTGCCGAAGGGCGGGCGGCCGGTGGCGGCGAAGACCAGCACCCCGCCGAAGGAGAACAGGTCGCTGCGTGCGTTCAGGTCGGCCCCGGTGGCCTGCTCGGGCGACGTGTAGGCGGGGGTGCCCAGGGTCTGGCCGGTGCGGGTGAGCGCGGTGGCGTCGGTGGCGCGGGCGATGCCGAAGTCGATGACCTGGGGGCCGCGCGAGGCCAACAGGACGTTGGAGGGTTTGAGGTCGCGGTGGATCAGCCCGACCGCGTGGATCGCCGACAGCGCCTCGGCCAGCCCGGCGGCCAGGACCAGCAGTGACTCCTCCGGGAACGGCCCGCTGCCGCGTACCGCCGTGTTCAGCGCCGGGCCGGGGACGTACTCGGTGGCCAGCCAGGGGGTGGGGCCGTCGGTGTCGGCGTCCAGGACCCGGGCGGTGTAGGGGCCCCGCACCCGGCGGGCCAGGTCCACCTCGCCGGTGAACCGAGCCCAAAACTCCTCGTCCCCGGCGTACTCGCGTCGGACGGCCTTGACGGCGGCCAGGTCGTGCCCGTCGTCGGCGGTGGAGACCGCGAGGTAGACGACGCCCATGCCGCCCTCGCCGATCCGGCGCAGCAGCCGGTAGCGCCCGAGTTCTCGGGGGTCGTCGGGGTGCAGGGGTTCCACGGGGCCGTTTCTCAGTCCGGGGGCGGAGGGTGGGGTGCGGGAGAAGCGTAACGGATGTTCCCCCACGGGTGTTTCGTGCTCTCCCGAGCCGGTCACCCGCCGCCCCGTGGGACCCTTGGGGCATGACCTCGATCGTCGCCCGACGGGTCGGCCTCTGGTGGCCGCGGACCCATCCCGCCGCAGAGGTGGACGAGCGGGTCTCCCCGCACGGCGGGGGAGGGCGCCGCTGACCGT
>NZ_ANBC01000563.1 GCF_000341125.1 Nocardiopsis lucentensis DSM 44048
AGGTCGTCGTACCAGACGTGGCTGTCGCGGACCGGGGCGAACCCCTCGGTGGAGCCGCCGAAGAAGGACGAGAAGTAGGCCTTGTCCACCAGGTCGTCGTTGTCGACCAGGCGCAGGCCGGTGACCAGGGCGGCGGGCGCGCCGTTGTAGAACACCTCGATCTCGCCGTCGGCGTTGGCCCGGCCGCCGGTCACGGTGTTGACCCTGAGCCGCTGGACGATGCTCACCCACTCACCCCTGGGGTAGCGCACGTCGGTGTCGTCCACGCGCAGGAACGCCTGGTCACCGTACTTGCCCCGCTTGTCCATGTGGTAGTAGTACACGGCCGCCCGGCCGCCCTGGCGCCAGATCATCCGCGAGGTGAAGCCGTTGCCGCCGTCGCAGACCTGCCCGCCCGAGCACCCCCTTCCTCCGGCCAGGCCCAGCCCCAGCTTCCCGCCGAACGACGTGGTTCCCCAGCTGAAGTCCTCACTGAAACGCACCCAGAAGGACAGGTAGTACTCGCGTGCCGGGGCGAGAGCGAACGGTGCCAGCACTCCGGAGTCGCGCGGGCCGATCCTCCCCGCGGGGTAGGACACGCGCAGGGACTGCTCGCCCGTGCGGGCGGGAACCGTGTCGTCGATGAGCGTGCGTTCGGTCATCCCTCTGTCCCGGGTGGCGTGCCATCCGTCCCTGGCCCATTCCTCCAGCGGGTAGGGATCGCCCGCGGTCGGGCGCTCGAAGGTGTTGTACAGGCGGGTGGGCGGGGCCGCGGTGCCGGCGGCCGCGGGGGCGGTCACGACGGCGGCCGACAGCACCGCGGACAGGAGTGTGGAGGCGAGCAGGGTTCTGACGACCGGCATGGGTGTCTCCGTTGCACAGCGACGGGTCTGGTGGGACGCCGCCGTGTCGGCCGTCCGGGATGGTCGACGCGGCGGCGACGATGCCATCCTCCGTGGTGGATTCCTCACCGAGCGTGTGCGACACGGGTGGTCGGGGGCGGGGGGATCGTTCCGCTCGGGGGAGCGGTGTCAGCTCGGGGGCCGGTGGGAGGCGTCGACGCCGCTGGGGCTGAGGGTGAGGTGGCGCCGCCCGGGTCGTGTCTCGACGGTCTCCATGACGTGGACGAGGAAGAGCGACATCGCGTCCCTCAGGGGCGAGGGCCCGCCGAAGGCCTCCTGCGCGTCGGAGGCCATGTCGCGGAGGTGCCGTCCGAGCGTCCACGGATTCACGTGGAGTTCGAGCGGCGGATCGAACCGCTCCGGCGTCTCGCCCTCGCTCCACGTCCACCCGTTGTGGAGCAGGACCGTGGACCGGTGCGGTCCCGGCGTCGCGCGGACCCCCTCGAAGGCGAGCGAGGCGATGAGTTCGTCGTACAGCTCCTGGTCGGTGAGGTCGTCCACGATTCCCCCCTGGTCGTCGGAACGCGCGGGGCCGGGCCGCCACCCGCGTTCCCGGCGCCGGGGGAGCGCGCACCGGGCCGGTCCCGAGCCCTTCACCAGGGGATACCCAAGTGCCGGGGTCGGTTCCCGCTCCAGCGCCGGACCTCCCCGTCGGGCGGCGCGCCCACGGCGGTATCCTGCCCGGGCCAGTCGTACCACGTCCGTGGTCAGGGAATCCGGTGCGAATCCGGAACTGACGCGCAGCGGTGAGGGGGACGGGCGGGGTACGCACGCCACTGGGGCGGGGCGGTGCCGACCGGAGCGTCGGCGCGGCCCGGACCTGGGAAGGCACTCCGTCCGGGCGAACCCGAGTCCGAAGACCTGCTGGCCCCTCCGCGTCGAGTGCGCGGAGGTGAACCATGCCAGGCTCCGCGTTCGAGCCCCGACACCCAAGGCATCCCCATGCTCAGCCACGCCCTTCGCCCCCTCGGCCTCCTGGCCGTCTCCTCCCTGCTGCTCACCGCCTGCGGTCAGTCCCCGGGCGGGGAGGCCGACGGCACGGACTCCGCCGCCCCCGCCGGAACGATCGACAACTGCGGTTACGAGGTCCCCCTCGGCACGGCACCCGAGCGGATCGTCTCCCTCAACCAGGGCAGCACCGAGATCCTCCTCTCCCTCGGCCTGGCGGACCGACTCGCCGGAACCGCCACCTGGACCGACCCGGTCATGGAGGGACTGGAGGAGGCCAACGCGGACGTGCCCCGGCTGGCCGACGACTGGCCGTCCTTCGAGGTGGTCCTGGCCGCCGAACCGGACTTCGTGACCGCCTCCTTCGTCTCCACGCTGGGCCCCGGCGGCACCGCCACCCGGGAGCAGTTCGAGGAGCTGGGCGTGCCCACCTACGTCTCCCCGGCCGACTGCGCCGCGGGCAAGGACAACACGACCGGAGGCGATGGCACCCGCAGCGAGCCGCTCACCATGGACACCGTCTACGGCGAGGTCCGCGACCTGGCGGCGATCCTCGGAGTGGAGGAACGCGGGGAGGAGCTCGTCTCGGAGCTGCGGGGACGGGTGGACACCGCCACCGCCGACCTGGACGCCTCGGACGTCTCCCTCATGTACTGGTTCTCCGACTCCCAGGCGCCCTATCTCGCCGGGTGCTGCGGCGCCCCCGGCGCCATCACCCGCGCGGTCGGCGCGCAGAACGCCTTCTCGGACACCCACGAGGAGTGGCCCCAGATCAACTGGGAGACCATCGCCGACCGCGACCCCGACGTCATCGTGCTCGGCGACCTGACCCGAGAGGCCCAGACGGCCGAGAGCGCCGAGGCCAAGATCGACTTCCTTGAGGGCAACCCCGCCACCCGCAACCTCACCGCGGTCACCGAGGAGCGGTACATCCTGCTCAGCGGCCAGGCCATGAACCCCACGATCCGCACGGTCGAGGGGATCGAGCAGGTCGCCGCCGGGCTGCGGGACCTCGGGCTCTCCCAGTGAGCGGTGCCCGTCTCGCGCTGCTCGTCTGCGGTGGACTGGCGGCCCTGACCGCTTCGGTCGCGGTCGCCGTGACCATCGGCCCCGCCGACATCACCACGGTCGACGTCTGGCGCTCGGTCTCGGCCCACCTCGGGGTGGGCGACACCGCCCTGAACCCGTTGCGGGACGGCATCGTGTGGAACCTCCGGATGCCCCGCACCCTGCTCGCCGCGGTGTGCGGGGCGGGACTGGCCCTGTGCGGCGCGGTCATGCAGTCCCTGCTCCGCAACCCGCTGGCGGACCCCTTCGTGCTCGGGGTGTCCTCCGGCGCCTCCACCGGCGCGGTCGCCGTGATCGTCCTCGGGTGGGGCGCCGGGGTGCTGTCCCTGTCGGCGGGCGCCTTCGTCGGGGCGCTGCTTTCCTTCGGGATGGTCATCCTGCTCAGCCACAGTCTGGGCGCGACCATGGACCGCGTCGTGCTGTCCGGGGTCGCGGCCATGCAGCTGTTCTCGGCGCTGACCTCGTTCGTCGTGCTGACCTCGGCGGACGCGGAGACCACGCGCGGCGTGCTGTTCTGGCTGCTGGGGTCGCTCAGCGGCGCGGGCTGGGCCGACGTGGCGCTGTGCTCGCTGGTGCTGGTCGGTGTGCTCGTCGTCTGCCTCGCCCACACCACCACCCTGGACGCCTTCGCCTTCGGTGAGGAGGCCGCCGCGAACCTGGGTGTCCGGGTGGGCCGCGCCCGCCTGGTGCTCCTGTGCGCCACCGCCCTGCTCACGGCGGCGCTCGTCAGCGCCGCCGGGGCGATCGGGTTCGTGGGGCTGGTGCTACCGCACGCGGCCCGTGCGCTCACCGGCTCCGGCCACGCCAGACTCCTCCCCGTCACCGCGCTGACCGGGGCCGTCTTCCTGGTGTGGGTGGACACGGTCGCCCGCACCGCGCTGGACCCGCAGGAGATCCCCGTGGGAGTGGTGACCTCCCTCATCGGCGTGCCCGCCTTCGTCGCCGTGCTGTACCGATCCAGGAGGCAGACGTGACCGAGTCCGACCACACGGGGCTGCACGCCGACCGGGTGAGCCGCCGGGCCGACGGTGGGTTCGTCCTCGACGGTGTGACCGTCGCTCCGCGCCCCGGCGAGACCATCGGTCTGCTCGGCCCCAACGGCTCCGGGAAGTCCACGCTGCTGAGGCTGCTCTCCGGTGTCCTCGCTCCCTCCACCGGAGCGGTCACCCTGGACGGACTGCCGCTGCCCCGGTTCGGCCGCCGCGCCGTGGCCCGGCGGGTCGCCACCGTCCAACAGAACGCGCACACCCAGACCGAGCTGACCATCCGCGACGTCGTGGCCCTGGGGCGCATCCCGCACCGCCGCCCCTGGTCACCCCTGTCCGCCACCGACGCCCGCGCCGTGGCGGCGGCCCTGGAACGCACCGGCCTCACCGACCGGGCCGACCGGTTCTGGCACACGCTGTCCGGGGGCGAACGCCAACGCGCCCAGATCGCCCGCGCCCTCGCCCAGGAGCCGAGCGAGCTCCTGCTCGACGAGCCGACCAACCACCTCGACATCCAGTACCAGCTCGACCTGCTGGAACTGGTCACGGGCCTGCCGGTCACCACCGTGATCGCCCTGCACGACCTCAACCTGGCCGCGATGTACTGCGACCGCCTGCTCGTGCTGCGGGACGGCCGCGCCGTCGCCGAGGGAAGGCCCGCCGAGGTCCTGACCCCCTCTCTCATCGGGGAGGTCTACGGGGTCCGGGCCGAGGTCACCTCCGACCGCGGCCGCCCGGTGATCCGGTTCCTGCGCCGCGCACCCGAGCCGGCGGATGCGTCGGACCCGTCGACCCGACCCGCCAGCTCCTGAGCTCCCCGCCGGGACGGGGCCGTGCGCGGCCCGTTAAGGTGTGAATCCTTCGCTCGTGGTACAGGAACCCGGTGTGAATCCGGGGCGGTTCCGCCACTGTCAGACCCCCTACCCCCCGGGGGTTGAGCCAGACACTGGCCTCGGGCACTCCGACCGCCGATGGGGCGAGAACCCCGAGGGAGGAATCCGACCGTGACCACACGGATCGCTCTGCTGTCCACGTCCGACACCGACCTGCTCTCCGCGCGGGCCAGCCACGCCGCGTACACGTGGGCGAACCCGTCCCGCGCCTCCGAGGCGGAACTCACCGCCACCGTCGAGGGCGCCGACCTCGTGGTCGTGCGGTTGCTCGGCTCCCCGCACGACCTGTGGTCCGGACTCGCCGCCGTCCGCGAGCGGGGCACGCCCCTGGTCGTCCTCAGCGGCGAACAGCAGCCCAGCGCCGAACTGATGGAGCACTCCACCGTCCCGATCGGCGTGGCCACCGACGCCCACCGCTACCTCGCCGAGGGCGGCCCCGACAACCTCGGACGCCTGCACGCCTTCCTGTCCGACACCGTGCTGCTGACCGGCGAGGGGTTCGACCCGCCAGCCCCCGTCCCGCTGTGGGGCCTGGCCGCGCGCGACGTGCCCCAGGACCCCGCCCTCCCACGCGTGGGCATCCTCTACTACCGGGCCCACGAGGCCGGTGGCAACACCGCCTTCGCGCACGCCCTGGCCGACGCCGTCGACGCGACCGGGAAGGCCGTGGGCGTCCCCGTGTTCGCCGGGTCGCTGCGCTCGGCTCCCGACGATCTGTACGAGGCGCTCGGCGGCTTCGACGCGCTGGTGGTCACCGTCCTCGCGGCGGGCGGCAGCGTGCCCGCGTCCGCGAGCGCCGGGGAGGACGACGAGGCCTGGGACGTGGAACGGATGGCCGCCCTGGACGTTCCCGTCCTCCAGGGGCTGTGCCTGACCAGCTCCCGCGCCGACTGGGAGGTCTCCGACGACGGCGTCACCCCGCTCGACTCGGCGAGCCAGATCGCCATCCCGGAGTTCGACGGCCGGATCATCACCGTGCCGTTCTCCTTCAAGGAGATCGACCAGGACGGACTGCCCCGCTACGTCGCCGACCCCGAACGCTGCGCCCGCCTGGCCGGGATCGCCGCCGCCCACGCCCGGCTGCGGCACGTGCCCCCCGCCGAGAAGCGGGTCGCGGTCGTCCTGTCCGCCTACCCGACCAAGCACGCCCGCATCGGCAACGCCGTCGGGCTCGACACGCCCCGGTCCCTGGTCCGCCTGCTGCGCCGCATGCGCGCCGAGGGCTATGACCTGGGCGAGCCCGGCGACCTGCCCGGCCTGGACCTGCCCGACGACACCGAGGCGGGCGACGCGCTGATCCACGCCCTGATCGAGGCGGGAGGCCAGGACGAGGACTGGTTGAC
Source organism: Nocardiopsis lucentensis DSM 44048 (assembly GCF_000341125.1). GTDB lineage: Bacteria > Actinomycetota > Actinomycetes > Streptosporangiales > Streptosporangiaceae > Nocardiopsis > Nocardiopsis lucentensis. Next base: position 6,120 of record NZ_ANBC01000563.1, read on the forward strand.
CTCCGTCCAGCTGACCGACGCCCAGGTGCGGATCACCCCCGAGGAGTACGCCGCCTGGACCGAGGGCCTGCCCGCCGCGCTGAAGGACTCGATGACCGAGGCCTGGGGGCCCGCCCCCGGCCGCCTGTACGTCAACGACGAGGGCGAACTCGTCCTCGCCGCGCTGCGGGCCGGAAACGTCGTGGTCCTGGTCCAGCCGCCGCGTGGCTTCGGCGAGAACCCCATCGCCATCTACCACGACCCCGACCTGCCGCCGAGCCACCACTACCTGGCCGCCTACCGCTGGCTGGAGCACGGTTTCGGCGCGCACGCCGTCGTCCACCTCGGCAAGCACGGTTCACTGGAGTGGCTGCCCGGCAAGAACGCCGCCCTGTCCGCCGCCTGCGCCACCGACGCCGCCCTCGGCGACCTGCCGCTGGTCTACCCGTTCCTGGTCAACGACCCGGGCGAGGGCGCCCAGGCCAAGCGGCGCGCCCACGCCACGGTCGTCGACCACCTCATCCCGCCGATGGCGCGCGCGGAGAGTTACGGCGACATCGCCCGCCTGGAGCAGCTGCTCGACGAGCACGCCAACATCGCGGCCATGGACCCGGCCAAGCTGCCCGCGGTCCGGGGCGAGATCTGGTCCCTGATGCGCGCGGCGGAGATGCACCGCGACCTGGGCCTGGAGGAGCGCCCCGACGACGAGGAGTTCGACGACTTCCTCCTGCACGTCGACGGCTGGCTGTGCGAGATCAAGGACACCCAGATCCGCGACGGCCTGCACGTGCTCGGCGAGGCCCCCTCGGGCGAGGCCCGGGTGAACCTGGCCCTGTCGATTCTGCGCGCCGCCCAGATCTGGGGTGGCGTCGGCCGTGCGGTACCCGGTCTGCGTGCCGCCCTCGGCCTGAAGGAGGACGCGCCGACGCGCGAGGTCGACGAGGCGGAGGCGCTGGCCCGGAGCCTCGTCGAGCGGATGGAGGCCGCCGACTGGG
>NZ_ANBC01000564.1 GCF_000341125.1 Nocardiopsis lucentensis DSM 44048
CGAGGTGCGCCGCGTCCTGGAGTTCGCCGCCACGCAGGTGGTGCCCCGCCTCGCCCGCACCACCGACGAACTCGACCACGTCCTTCACGCCCTGACCGGCGGCTTCGTCCCGGCGGGCCCGTCCGGCTCCCCGCTGCGCGGCCTGGTCAACGTGCTGCCGACCGGCCGCAACTTCTACACCGTCGACCCCCGCGCCGTCCCCTCCCGGCTCGCCTGGCAGACCGGGCAGGCCATGGCCGACTCCCTGCTGCGCCGCCACCTGGACGAGACCGGCGCCTACCCGGAGTCGGTGGGACTGTCGGTGTGGGGCACCTCGGCGATGCGCACCTCCGGCGACGACGTGGCCGAGGTGCTTGCGCTCCTGGGCGTGCGCCCGGAGTGGGACGAGGCCTCCCGCCGGGTCTCCCGGCTCGACGTGGTGCCGCTGGAGGAGCTGGGCCGTCCGCGCGTCGACGTCACCGTGCGGATCTCCGGCTTCTTCCGCGACGCCTTCCCGCACGTGGTCGCCATGCTGGACGACGCGGTGAAGCTGGTCGCCGACCTCGACGAGCCGGAGGAGCGCAACTTCGTCCGCGCCCACACCCGCGCCGACCTGGCCGAGCACGGTGACCAGCGCCGCGCGACCACCCGGATCTTCGGGTCCGCGCCCGGGTCGTACGGTGCCGGAATCCTCCAGCTCGTGGAGTCCGGCAACTGGCGCGACGACCGCGACCTGGCCGAGGTCTACACCGCCTGGGGAGGGTACGCCTACGGGCGCGACCTCGACGGGGTCCCGGCCGCCGACGACATGCGCGCCAACTACCGCCGGATCAAGGTCGCGGCGAAGAACATCGACAGCGCCGAGCACGACATCGCCGACTCCGACGACTACTTCCAGTACCACGGCGGCATGATCGCCACCGTCCGCGCCCTCACCGGCGCCGACCCCAAGGCCTACGTGGGCGACTCCACCACGCCCGACGCGGTGCGCACCCGCCCCCTCGCCGACGAGACCGCCCGCGTGTTCCGCGCCCGCGTGGTCAACCCGCGCTGGATCTCCGCCATGCGGCGGCACGGCTACAAGGGAGCCTTCGAACTGGCCGCCACCGTCGACTACCTCTTCGGCTTCGACGCCACGGCCGGCGTCGTTCACGACTGGATGTACGAGAAGCTCGCGGCCGAGTACGTCCTTGACGCAGACACCCAGGAGTTCCTGCGCGAGTCGAACCCGTGGGCGCTGCACGGCATCGTCGAGCGGCTGCACGAGGCCGCCCGGCGCGGGCTGTGGGCCGAACCGGACCCGGCGACGCTCGAAGCCCTGACGGAGGTCTACCTGGAGGTCGAGGGGGACCTGGAGGACCGTTCGGAATGAGGGTGCGGATCCTCGGTATCGGCATGGGGCCGCGGCACCTCACCCCGGAGGTCGCCGACGCGCTGCGCGGCTGCGACTACGCGGTGGCCGCCCGCAAACGCGACGACGACGGTCTGCTCGCCCTGCGCCGGGCCGTCTGCGACGCCCACGGCGTCCCCCTGGTCGTCGTGCCCGACCCGGAACGCGACCGCGACGACCCGGCGGACTACCGGGCCGCGGTCGCCGCCTGGCACGAGGCCCGGGTCGCCGCCTACGAGCGGGTGCTCGGCGAACGCGGCGGCACGGCGGCGTTCCTGGTCTGGGGGGATCCGTCCCTGTACGACTCCACCGTGCGGATCGTGGAGCGGATCGTCGAGCGGGGGGCCGTTCCCGTGGAGTACGACGTGCTTCCCGGGATCAGCGCTCCCCAGCTCCTCGCCGCGCGGCACCGGATCGTGCTGCACGGAGTGGGCCGCCCGGTCCACCTCACCCCGGCGCGGCGGCTGTCCGAGGCGGTCGACGCCGGACAGGACAACATCGTCGTCATGCTCGGCGGACGGCCCGCCTTCGACGGGCTGGAGGAGTGGTCGGTCTGGTGGGGCGCCAACCTGGGCACCGACACCGAGGAGCTGGTCGCCGGACGGGTCGGCGACGTGCTGCCCGCGATCGACGCGGCCCGCGCCCGCGCCCGGGACCGGGCGGGCTGGGTGATGGACACCGCGCTGCTGAGGAGGACGCCATGAGCGGGGAGGGGCAGGATCGAGGCCGGGGCCTGTTGGTCGCCGGGACCACCTCTGACGCGGGCAAGAGCGTCGTCACCACCGGCCTGTGCCGGGCCTTCGCGCGCCGGGGCGCGCGCGTCGCGCCGTACAAGGCGCAGAACATGTCCAACAACTCCATGGTCTGCCACGGACCCGACGGCCGACCGGCGGAGATCGGCCGAGCCCAGTGGGTGCAGGCGCTGGCCGCCCGGGCCACGCCGGAGCCCGCGATGAACCCGGTGCTCCTCAAACCGGGCACCGACCGGCGCAGCCACGTCGTCCTGCTCGGGCACCCGGCGGGGGACGTGTCCTCGGCCGACTGGGAGTCCGGCCGCCGCCACCTGGCCAAGGCCGCGCACACCGCCTTCGACGACCTGGCGGCCCGCCACGACGTCGTCGTCGCCGAGGGCGCGGGCAGCCCGGCCGAGATCAACCTGCGGTCGGGCGACTACGTGAACATGGGCCTGGCCCGGCACGCGGGCCTGCCCGCGGTGGTCGTCGGCGACATCGACCGGGGCGGAGTCTTCGCCGCGCTGTACGGCACGGTGGGTCTGCTGGAGGCCGCCGACCAGGCACTGGTCGCGGGATTCGTGGTCAACAAGTTCCGCGGGGACCCCGGGCTGCTCCGGCCCGGTCTGGCCGACCTGGAACGGCTCACCGGCCGCCGCGTGTACGGCACCCTGCCCTGGGACCCGGGCCTGTGGCTCGACTCGGAGGACGCGCTCGACCTGGAGGGCCGCCGGGCGAGCGGGGACACCGTCCGGCGCGTGGCGGTGGTGCGCCTGCCACGGATCAGCAACTTCACCGACGTGGACGCCCTCGGCCTGGAGCCCGGCCTGGACGTCGTCTTCGCCTCCGGGCCGAGCGATCTGGCCGACGCGGACCTGGTCGTCCTGCCCGGGACCCGGTCCACCCTCGCCGACCTGGCCTGGCTGCGTTCGCGCGGACTCGACCGGGCGGTCACCGAGCACGTCCGCCGGGGTCGGCCGCTGCTCGGCGTCTGCGGCGGGTTCCAGATGCTCGGCCGGACGATCACCGACCCGGACGGTGTCGAGGCCGAGCCCGGTGCGCGCGCGGACGGCCTCGCTCTGCTCGACGTGCGGACCGACTTCACCGTGGACAAGACGCTGCGCCTGCCCTCCGGGACGGCGCTCGGCGCGCCCGCGCACGGCTACGAGATCCACCACGGCCGGATCACGGTCGGCGACGGCGCCGAGGAGTTCCTGGGCGGCGCCCGGTCGGGGAACGTCTTCGGCACCATGTGGCACGGCAGCCTGGAGGGCGACGCGTTCCGCTCCGCCTTCCTCGCCGAGACGCTCGGCCACGAGCCGTCCGGCACGCGGTTCGCCGACGCCCGGGAGCGGCGCCTGGACCTGCTCGGCGATCTCGTGGAGCGCCACCTGGACGTCGACGCGCTGCTCGCCCTCACCCGCGAGGGCGCCCCGGCGGACCTGCCCGTCCTGGCCCCGGGGGGAACTCAGTGAGACTGCTGCTCCTCGGCGGTACGTCCGAGGCCCGCGAACTGGCCGCCCTCCTGGTCGAGGCGGGGGTGGACGTGACCACCTCGCTCGCGGGGCGGGTGGCCC
>NZ_ANBC01000565.1 GCF_000341125.1 Nocardiopsis lucentensis DSM 44048
TTCGGGGGAGTGGCCGGGCTGCGCGCGGCGTTGGCCGACTACGACGCGGTGGTGGACGCCACCCACCCCTTCGCCCTCGGCATGACCGCCAACGCGGCGGCGGCCTGTACCGACGTCCCTCTGCTGCGACTGGAACGGCCGGGCTGGGACCCGGACCCGGCCTGGCGGTACGCCGACACCCACGAGGAGGCGGCGCGCCGGGCGGCGGCGCTCGGCGCGCGCCCGTTTCTCACGGTCGGCCGCCAGGAACTCGCCCGCTTCGTACCCGAACTGGGGCGGTGCGAGGTCCTGGCCCGGGTGGTGGACGTGCCCGACATCGACCTGCCCGACCCCTGGCGGCTGGTGACCAGCCGGGGTCCCTACGGTTTCGACGGCGAACTGGACCTGATGCGCGAGCACCGCTGCGACGTCCTGGTCACCAAGGACTCCGGCGGCACCTACACCTGGCCGAAGATGGAAGCCGCGCGGGAGCTCGGCGTCCCGGTCGTGGTGGTGCGCCGCCCGCCGGGCCCGCCCGGCGTCCCCACCGTCCACGACGTGGCCGCCGCGTTCGACTGGGTGGTTGCCCTGGGGTGATGAGGAGTCCGTCGAAGGTGGTTACAGGAGGCGTGGGCCAGGTCAGCGGATGAACCGGTTCTTCAGCTCGTCGGTGTCCAGGATGATCCCGCTGCCGGGGATCTCGGCCCTGTCGCCGTAGACGTGCCTTGATCGGTCCTGGTACGCACCGCGTTCGGGACGGGAGTGCACCACCACGGCGTTCACGTCGCGGTCGACCAGCAGGTAGGCGGGGATGCCGGTGGCGGCGTAGGCGGTGGGCTTCTCGATCCGGTCGCGGGCGTGGGTGTCGGCGTCCCAGGAGGTCACCTCGACGACGGCGAGTACCCCGTCGGGGTCGGCCCACTCGCCTTGGCCGTCGAAGTAGCCGACCGGGGCCAGAATGCCGTCGGGGCGCGCACGGCCGTTGCGGTAGGAGTCGATCTTCAGGCCTTGGCCCTGGATGAGGTCCAGGTCGGGCCGGTGCGCCACGAACTGGCGGAACAGCCACGTCAGGATGCCGTTGTGGTCTCCGTCGGTCACGCCTTCGGCCCAGATCTTCCCGTTGATGTATTCGAGTTTGACGTCTTCGCGTTCGGCGGCCAGGGCGATGGGCTCGAACTGCTGGACGGTGACGGACGGGTGAGCGGGCGGCGGGTGGTGGTCGGCGACGGTCATGATGGGCTCCTCCAGCGCATATCCTAGGCCAACTCGCGCCGCGGCACACGTACTCGTCTCAGGCGAGGGCGGTGAGCAGACGCCGGGTGGTGTCCGGGGGCCGGACAGCCACCCGTACCCAGGAGGGGTCCAGGCCGGGGAAGGTGTCGGCCCGCCGCACGGCCACGCCCCGGTCGCGCAGGAGCGTGTGGACCCCTTCCCCCACCCGGACCAGGACGAACGGCGCTCGGGACGGCACGAAGCCCAGGCCCGCCTCACGCAGCCCGGCCTCCAGGAACCCGCGCCAGTCCTCGAGTTCCTTGGCCCGGCGCAGCCCCTCCGCGTGGGCCTCGTCGGACACGCAGGCGACGGTGGCGGCGATCGCGGGCGCGGACACCGACCACGGCGTCTGCGCCCGGCCCAGCTCACCGAGCACGGCCCCGTCCCCGACGACGTATCCGGCCCGGATCCCCGGGATCGACCAGTGCTTGGTCAGACTGCGCACCACCACCAGCCCGGCGACCCGCTGACCCGTCAGCGTCTCCGGCTCGCCCGGTACGGCGTCCATGAACGCCTCGTCGACGACGACCACCCGCCCGGGCCGACACAGCCCGCGCAACGCCGAGGCCGGGTGCAGAACACCGGTGGGGTTGGTGGGGTTGCCGACCACGACCAGGTCCGCGTCATCGGGGACGGACCCCGGATCGAACGCGAACCCGTCCTCGGCCGCGCAGAGCACGCTCGTGACCGTGTGCCCGGCCTGTTCCAGGGCTGCGTGCGGCTCGGTGAACTGGGGGTGCACCACGACCGGCCGCCGCCACGGCCGCAGCCGCGCGATCAGGGTGAACGCCTCCGCCGCGCCCGCGGTCGGCAGGACCTCGTCGGGCCGCCGGTCGTGCCGACGGGCGATCGCGGCCCGGGCGGGCTCCGGGTCGGGGTAGACGGCGGAGCGCTCCAGGCTCTCGCGCAGGGCCCGGTCGAGCCAGGCGGGGCGCGCACCCGCGTAGACGTTGACGGCGAAGTCCAGCAGCCCGTCACGGGCCTCGACGTCGCCGTGGTGCCGCAGTGGGTCGGCCACCCCGCCGACGACGGAGTCCGGGCGGTGGGGCGGGGCCGGGGTAGGGGAGGAGGCCGCGACCGGGGCCGCCCGCACGGCGTCCGCGAACCGGGCCGCGAACCGGGGCTGCCCGGCCCAGTGGACGTGCAGGTAGGAGGCGTGCATGGTCAAGGAGGCGAACCCCTCCGGAATGCCGTCGACCTCCCACGCCGGACGGTCGCCGCAGGAGCCGGGGGTGAGGCGGGGGCGG
>NZ_ANBC01000566.1 GCF_000341125.1 Nocardiopsis lucentensis DSM 44048
AGCCGGGGGTGAGGCGGGTGCGGTGGAACTCGTGTCCGGTGACCCTCTCCCCGGCGCGGGTGAGCAGGGTGTCCCGGGGAGAGACGGCCTCCGGGTAGCGCAGGGTGAGCCGCTTGGTCATCCGGGCGCGCGCGGGCAGGGCCCCGGCCATGGCCTCACCGTCCAGCGACTCGGAGAGGTAGAGCAGCCCCGCGCACTCGGCGACGGTCGGCACCCCGCCCCGTACCGCGTCGCGCAGGTCGGCCAACAGACCCCGGTTGGCGGCGAGCCGCCCCGCGTACACCTCGGGGAAACCCCCGCCGAGGTAGAGGCCCCGGGTGCCGGAGGGCAGTCCGGTGTCCTCGAGCGGATCGAACCCGACGACCTCGCAGCCGGCGGCGGTGAGCAGCTCCTCGGTCTCGGTGTAGCGGAAGGTGAAGGCCCTCCCGCCCGCCACCGCGACCACCGGCCGCTCCGCGGTGGGGGAGGGGCCCACCTCACGGGCGGGGTCCCAGGGACGGGCGTCCAGGGCGGGCGCGGAGCGGGCCAGGTCGAGCAGCGCGGCCAGGTCCACCTGGCGCCCGATGTGCTCTCCCAGCCGCTCGACCGCCCGCGCCGACTCCGCCCGTTCGGCGGCCGGGACGAGCCCCAGGTGCCGGGACGGGGCGGCCAGCCGTTCGTCGCGGCGGACCACGCCGAGGACGGGCAGACGCGTGGACCGGGTGATCTCGGCGACGTTGCGCTCCGACCCCGCCTGGTTGAGGATCACGCCGACGACCTCGACCGCCGGGTCGTAGGCGGCCATGCCCGCCACCAGCGCACCCACCGAACGTGACATCCGGGACACGTCCACGACCAGCACCACCGGGGTCCGGGTCAGGGCCGCGACATGCGCGGACGAGGCGAACCCGTCGGCGCCGATCCGTCCGTCGTGCAGCCCCATCACCCCCTCGACGACGGCGACGTCGGCGCCCCGCGCCCCGTGCAGGAGCAGCGGCGCGATCCGGTCCTCGCCCACCAGGTGGGGGTCCAGGTTGCGGCCGGGCCGCCCGGTGGCGAGGGCGTGGTAGCCGGGGTCGATGTAGTCGGGGCCGACCTTGTGGCCGCTGACCGCGTGCCCGGCGCCGCGCAGCGCCGCCATCAGCCCGGTCGCGACCGTGGTCTTGCCCTGGCCGGTCATGGGGGCGGCGATCATCAGCCGGGGCAGGACCGTCGCCCCGGAGGACCCCGGGGTCACCGAAGGGACCATGGCCCCCGGGACATCCGGCGGCGGGGGCGTCACCACTCGATCCCCCGCTGGCCCTTCCGCCCGGCGTCCATGGGGTGCTTGACCTTCGTCATCTCGGTGACCAGGTCGGCGGCCTCCAGCAGCCGGGGGTCGGCGCGGCGGCCGGTGATCACCACGTGCTGGCGGCCGGGCCGGTCCCGCAGCGCGGCCACGACGTCGTCGGCGTCGACCCAGCCCCAGGCGATCGGGTAGGTGAACTCGTCGAGGATGAGCAGGTCGTGCCGCTCGTCGGCCAGGCGGCGTTTGATCTCCTCCCAGCCCTCGACGGCGGCGGCCTCATGGTCCTCCTCGCTGCCCTTGCGGCGGCTCCACGACCAGCCCGAGCCCATCTTGTGCCACTCGACCGGACCGCCCTCGCCGGTCTCCTCGTGGAGTTGGCCCAGGCGCTCCAGCACGGTCTGCTCGCCGATGCGCCACTTCGCCGACTTGACGAACTGGAACACCCCGATCCGCCAGCCCTGGTTCCAGCCGCGCAGCGCGAGGCCGAACGCGGCGGTCGACTTGCCCTTGCCGTCACCGGTGTGGACGGCCAGCAGCGGCTGGTTGCGGCGCTGTCGCGTGGTGAGTCCGTCGTCGGGGACGACGAGTGGTTTTCCCTGGGGCATCAGGAGGCCCTCTCTCGTACGGCGGAGCCCAGCGCGTCGGCGCTGACCTCGCTGACGGGCAGGTGGTCGGCGCCGAGGTGGGCGGCCAGGCGGCCGGCCAGACCGAGGCGCAGCGGACCGGACTCGCCGTCCACCACGACGGTGGTGACGCCCAGCCCGGCGACGTGGTCGGCGGCGCTCAGCGCGCGGCCGACGGCGCCGCGCCCGCCGGTGGCCCGTCCGTCGGTGACCACGACGAGCAGCGGGCGCAGCCGCGGATCGCGCAGGCGTTCGCGGCGCAGGACCCGGGCCGCCTCCACCAGACCCTCGGCGAGCGGCGTGCGGCCTCCGGCGGGCAGGTCGTCGAGGCGGGCCGCGGCGATGTCCACGGACCGGGTCGGCGGCAGCGCGAGTTCGGCGTCCCGGCCACGGAAGGTGACCAGACCGACCTTGTCACGCCGTCGGTAGGCGTCGAGGAGGAGCGAGAGGATCGCGGTCTTGACCTCGGTCATGCGCTTGCGCGCCGCCATGGATCCGGAGGCGTCGACGCAGAACAGGACCAGGTTGGTCTCCTGGCCCTCGCGGACCGCGACGCGTAGGTCGCCGGGCTGGAGCCGGAGCCGTCCGCCGCCGTGCGGACGGGACGCCGCGGCCCGCACGGTCTCGACCAGATGGAGTGAGTTGCCGGGCCCCTGACCGGGTGGGGCGGCGCCGATCCGTCGGCCCCGCGCTCCCACGGCTCGACTGCGTCTGCCGTCGGCCCCCTCACCTGAGCCCCGGACGGTGATCAGCCGGGGCCGGTAGGGGGCGGCGGCCTTGACGGGGGCGGCACCGGCGGGACGGGGCTCCGCCTCCCCGGATTCGTCCCCCTCCTGCTCCTGCCGGGAGGATTCGGGGAGCGGGTCCTGGTCGGCCGACGCGCCCTCCGGGTGCGCGTCGGGGCCGTCCGCCTGCGGTGGGGCGCCGTCGTCGGAGGGGGCGTCGGCGTCGGCGGGGCCGGGATCGTCGTCAGCGGGATCGTCGGACCCCTGCGGGTCCGGCGGCGCCGGCGGGTCCGGCGGGGGCTCCTCGTCGCCCAGGATCCGGTCGAGGAGGTCCTCGTCGAGTCCCGGCGCGTCGAACGGGTTGCGCCGACGCCGGTGCGGCAGGGCGAGCAGGGCGGCTCGGCGGATGTCCGCCCGGGTGACCGAGGTCCGGCCGGCCCAGGCGGCGTGCGCCATAGCCGTGCGCGCGGTGACGATGTCGGCCCGCAGACCGTCCACGTCGAACGCCGCGCAGACCTCGGCGATCTTCAACAGCGCGGCCTCGGACAACCGCACCCGCGCCAGCGACTCCCTGGCGACGGCGACGCGCTTGGCGAGGGCCTCCTCGGCGTCGCGGTAACGCTCGGCGAAAGCGGCCGGATCGGCGTCGTGGGCCATGCGCCTGCGCACGACCTCGGCGCGCCGGGCGGGCTCGGGCGGCGCGGCGACCTCGACGGTGAGCCCGAATCGGTCGAGCAGCTGTGGGCGCAGTTCGCCCTCCTCGGGGTTCATCGTGCCGATGAGCAGGAACCGGGCCGTGTGCTCCACGGAGAACCCGTCGCGCTCCACGGTCACCCGGCCGGTCGCGGCGGCGTCGAGGAGGAGGTCGACCAGGTGGTCGTGGAGCAGGTTGACCTCGTCGACGTAGAGGATCCCGCGGTGGGCCCGGGCCAGCAGGCCGGGTTCGTAGGCGACCTGGCCGTGGGTGAGCGCCTGCTCCAGGTGCAGGGAGCCCAGGACGCGGTCCTCGGTGGCGCCGACGGGGAGTTCGACGAGCCGTACCGGGCGGCTCTCCACGGGCGAGCCGGAGCCGAAGGGGCCGTCCGGGGACCGCTGCGCCGGGTCGGCGGGGTCCACGGAGAACCGGTCGCCCCGGTAGACGTCGACGGGAGGCAGGAGGGAGGCCAGGCCCCGGACCGCGGTGGACTTGGCGGTGCCCTTCTCCCCGCGCACCAGGACGCCGCCGATCTCCGGCGAGACGCTGGTGAGGACCAGGGACAGGCCCAGGTCGTCGAGGTGTTCGTCGTCGCAGCCGACGATCGCGGAGAACGGATAGTGCGTCCGCAATGGCATGGTGAGGCTCCCGCTCGTTGCGCCATACGTCAAGGGCGGGCGCGAGGCCGGTCTTCGGACTTGCCGAGTCCTCCGAGGAGGCTCGATTCACCGCAGCGGGCCTGTGCCGGAATCTCACCGGTCTTCCCAGATTCTCCCCGCCGTCCGTCCCCACCGTTTCCGATGGTTGGGCCGCCGGGGCACCTCACGCCTGTCGCCGCCACGATAGCGTCTGGGACATGAAGCCCGATCCGCCCCCTCCCCCTGAGCCCCGCGTCACCGTCGTCGGCCTCGGCGCCGACGGCTGGCCCGGGGTGCCGGAACGGCTGCGCCGCCTCATCCTGGACGCGGACGCGGTGCTGGGCGGACGCAGGCACCTGGCGATGCTGCCCGAGAGCGCCGGACAGCGCCGCGAGGCCTGGCCCTCACCCCTGCGGGAGGGGCTCCCATCCCTGTTCGCCTCCCTCGAAGGCGCCTCCGTGGTGGCCCTCGCCTCCGGCGACCCCCTCGTCTCCGGTGTCGGCACCACGCTGATCGACCTGCTGGGCGCCGACGCAGTGCGGGTGGAGCCCGCCGTCTCCTCGGTCGCCCTGGCCCGCGCACGGATGGGCTGGTCGGCGGAGCGGAGCGCGGTGGTGACCCTGGTCGGACGCGACCCCCGCCTGCTGTCGCGGGAACTGGCGCCCGGACACCGCGTCCTCGTGCTCTCCTCGGACGGCGACACCCCCGACGCGGTCGCCGCCCTGCTGGTCGGTGCCGGGTACGGCGCCACCCGGATGACCGTGCTGGGCGACCTGGGCACGGACACCGAGTCCCGGCTGCAGGCCACCGCGCGCGACTGGCTGACGGACCCGCCCGGAACGGTGCCCGTCCTGCACGTGCTGGCCCTGGAACTGGTCGGCCCACCCGCGTACGGCATGGTGGCGGGGCTGTCCGACGACGCCTTCGAGCACGACGGGCAGCTGACCAAGCGGGACCTGCGCGCCTCGGCGCTGGCCCGGCTGGCGCCCGCGCCGGGACAGCACCTGTGGGACGTGGGCGCGGGCGCGGGCTCGGTGGGCATCGAGTGGATGCGCGCCCACCC
>NZ_ANBC01000567.1 GCF_000341125.1 Nocardiopsis lucentensis DSM 44048
CCGGAACGCGGGCCGCCTCGGCGTCCCCGGCCTGCGCGTGGTCACCGGCCGCGCACCGGACGCGCTGGTCGCGCTCCCCTCGCCCGACGCGGTGTTCATCGGTGGCGGCGCGACCCGGCCGGGCGTGCTCGACACCTGCCTGCGGGTGCTGCGGTCGGGCGGTCGGCTCGTGGTGCACGGCGTGACCCTGGAGACCGAGCAGCTGATCGCGGACGCCTACCGGAGCCACGGAGGGGAGCTGACCCGGATCGCCGTCGAGACCGCCGCGCCCATCGGCGCGTTCACCGGCTGGGCGCCCGCGCGCACGGTCACCCAGTGGTTCCTGGAGGTGGAGAGCTGACCCGGGGGCGGTCCGGATCGTAGAGGAAGGACTCCCCACCGGTCCGGGGATCGAGCGCCCGTCCCACGAGGATCACCGCCGCCTGCCGCAACCCGGCCTCCTCCACCGCGTCCGCGATGGTGGCGACCGTGCCGCGCAGCACCGCTTCGCCCGGCTGACTGGCCCGGTGGACGACGAGGACCGGGCAGTCGGCGCCGTACGACGGTTCGATCTCGGCCATCAGCTCCCGCACCCGTCTGATCGCCAGGTGCAGGACCAGCGTGGCCCGGGTCGCCGCGAACGCGGCCAGCGACTCGGTCTCCGGCATGGCGGTCGACCGCGCCCGGGTCCGGGTCAGCACCACCGACTGGGCCACCAACGGCACGGTCAGCTCCCGCCCGGCCAGCGCCGAGGCGGCCGCGTACGCGGGCACCCCGGGCGTGACGTCCCACGGGACTCCGTGCGCGTCGAGCCGCCGGGTCTGTTCGGCCAGCGCCGAGTACAGCGACGGGTCCCCGGAGGTGAGCCGCACGACGTCCCGGCCCGCCGCGTGCGCGGCGACCAGGTGATCGGTGATGCGGTCCAGGTCCAGGCCCTGGGTGTCGACCAGTTCGGCGCCGGGCGCGCAGTGGGTCAGGACCTCGGGGTCCAGGTACGTGCCGGGGTAGAGCACCACGTCGGCCCCGGCGAGCATCCGCGTGGCGCGGACGGTCAGCAGGTCGGCGGCTCCGGGCCCCGCCCCCACGAAGTGCACGGTCACGGTCGCACCCACCTCGGGGTCCAGACCCGGCCCGCCTCGGAGCCCCGGGTCGCCGGCGCGCCGACGATCAGCAGGCAGCGCATGTCGACGGTGGCCGGGTCGAGCTCACCGAGGGTGGTCACCGTCAGGGACTCGCCCTTCCGGCCGACGTCGCGGCCGACGACGACCACCGTGTCGGGCTTGCGGTGCTCCAACAGGATCCGGCGGGCGGTGGCGATCTGCTCGGTCCGGGACCGGGAGGCGGGGTTGTAGACGGCCAGTGTCAGATCGGCCTCGCAGACGGCGCGCAGCCGCCGCTCGATCACCTTCCACGGCTTCAGCCGGTCCGAGAGGCTCATCACCGCGAAGTCCCCGCCGATCGGGGCGCCCGCCCGGGCCGCGACCGCCTGGACGGCGCTGACCCCCGGCAGCACCCGGACGGGCACGTCGCGGAAGGCGGGGTCCTCGGCCGCCTCGAACACGGCGGTGGCCATGCCGAAGACACCGGCGTCCCCTCCGGAGACCACGGCGACGCGTTCGCCCCGCCCGGCCAGCTCGAGGGCGAGTCGGGCGCGGTCGAGCTCGACGGTGTTGCCGGAGGAGTGCCGGGTGAGTCCGGGGCGCTGCGGGACCCGGTCGACGTAGGGGCCGTAGCCCACGACGTGGTCCACCTCGGCGAGCGCCGCGGACGCCTCGGCGGTCAGCCAGTGGTCGGGGCCTGGGCCCAGGCCGACGACCAGCAGTTCGGCCGCGGGTTCGGCGGG
>NZ_ANBC01000568.1 GCF_000341125.1 Nocardiopsis lucentensis DSM 44048
ATCACGGCCGCGTCGGTGTCCGCCAGACGGCGGGCCAGCTCCGGTTCGGGCAGGGTGCCCGGCAGGACGGTGAGCACGTCGGTCTGCCGGGCCAGCGGGGCCGACGCGGCGGCGGCGAACGCCGGGACCCCGGGCACGACCTCGGTCTCGTACCGTTCCGACAGCCGGTCGTGCATGTACATGAACGACCCGTAGAACAGCGGGTCGCCCTCCGACAGCAGGACGACGTCGCGGCCCGCGTCCAGATGGGCGGCCAACCGTGCGGCGGAGGCCTCGTAGAAGTCGGCCAGAGCCCCCGCGTAACCGCCCGGATGGTCGGTCGCGCCGGTGGTCACCGGGTAGGTGAGCTGCTCCTCGATCGCCGTGTCCGGGATCAGGTCCCGGGCGATGCGGCGGGCGTTGGACTCCTTGCCGACCCCGGCGTGGTAGGCGACCACGTCGGCTCCGGTGATGAGCCTGGCCGCCTTGAGGGTGATCAGCTCGGGATCACCGGGGCCGACGCCGACGCCGTGGAAACGACCGGTCACTCCTCCTCCTTGGCGAGTGCGTTGAGGGCCGACGAGGTCATCGCGGAACCCCCGCGGCGGCCGCGGGCGGTCACGTAGGGGATGTCGAGGCCGTGTCGGCCCGCGAACTCGGTCAGCGCCTGCTTGGACTCGGCCGCGCCGACGAAGCCGACGGGGCAGCCGACGATCGCGGCCGGGCGCGGGGCGCCGTCGGCCAGCATTTCCAGCAGGTGGAACAGGGCGGTGGGCGCGTTGCCGACGGCGACCACGGCGCCGTCGAGCAGCGGCTCCCACAGCGACACCGCCGCCGCGGTCCGGGTGGTGCCCCACTCCCGGGCGAGGGAGGGGACCCGCTCGTCGCCGAGGAGGCAGAGCACCTCGTTGTCGCTCGGCAGGCGGCTCGCGGTCACGCCGGTGGCCACCATGGTCGCGTCGCACAGGATCGGGGCGCCGGACCGGAGGGCGCAGCGCGCCGCCGGGACCAGGTCGGGGTGGACCACCAGGTCGTCGGCGAGGTCGACCTGTCCGGTGCCGTGGATCATCCGCACGGCGAGCCGTTCGGCGTTGGCGGGCAGGTGGTCGAGCCGCGACTCACGCCGGATGATGGCGAAGGAGTCGGCGTAGATCGCCGGTCCGTCGTCGATGTACTCGTAGTGTCGGTTCGGTCTGCTCGGTGCGGTCACTGTTCGCCTCCCGGGACGATGACGCCACGCCACGGCGTGACGACGAGCTCGTCGGATCCCGCGGCGTGTGCCTCGGCGGCGAGCGCCTCGGCCGCGGAGCGGTCCAGACCCTCCTCCGTCACGGGGGCGTGCCGTCCGCCCCCGGGCAGCGGGCCGTACGGCAGCGGCGGTGCGGGGGCCGGCAGTCGCGGGTCCGGTGGTACCGGTTCGGTCAGCGGGGAGGGGAGTTCGGCGACGTGCCAGGCCGCGGTGGGTCCGTCGCCGCGCCGCGCGAGGAAGGCGTCGGCCAGCCGGACGAGTGCGGCGGCGGCCTCGTCGAGCGGCGTCAGCGGGCCCCAGCCCTCGCCGACCCTCAGTTGCGCGGTGTGCCCGTCGAGGGCGACCAGCCCCAGGTCGCAGGAGCGCTCCAGCAGGTCGCCGCGGCCGTCGTCCAGGACGAACAGGAAGCGCCCGGGAAGGTCGGCGCGGCGCGGGTCGGCGCACAGCAGCCCGTCCAACGCGGCGGCGAGGGGGCGCAGGTCGGCCCGCCCGCCCGTCGCCCGCCATCGCTCCGGGGGCGCTCCGCACGGTGCGGAGCTTCCACCCTCGACGGACGCCTTCGGCGCGGTCCGCCTATCCTCCCACGCCCCCGAGGGGGCCGTGCGCGGGGAGACCATGATGTTGCGGACCAGCTCATGGGTGCGCGAGGGCAGCAGGCCGGTCCCCTCCAAGGCCCGGAGCACCTCGGGGGCCAGCTCTCCGTCATGCCCGGGCAGGGCGCGCAGCTGTACGTTGGCCCGGCCGGTGACGTGGATCCGGCCGTCACCGTACTCGGCGGCCACGGCGGCCAAGGCGAGCAGCGAGCGGGCGGGGAACCGGCCGCCGACGAGCCGGAGGCGAACAAGCAGCCCGTCGTCGGCGGGCCAGGGGCGCAGCGCACCGGGGCAGCGGTCGCGCCGGGTACGGAGGGAGGGGGACGGGGAGTCCATCGGGGATGCGTGTGTCCTTCGGGTCAGGGACCCATACGCGGGGTCCGCGGATGACCTGGCGGCCCTTCACCGCCAGTGCCAGCAGGTCTTCGGACTCGGGGTCGACCGGTGCGGAACGCCTTCCCGGAGCGGTGCTCCAGTGGCTGTCCCGGGAAACGTCTTCCCGGAACGTGCCCGACCGTCACCCTCACCGCTGCGCGTCAGTTCCGGACTCTCACCGGATTCCCTGTCCCACGAGGTGGAGATTCACTGGCCCGACGAGGGTATCTCGTCACCTCCGGACCTGGCCCAGGGCCCTTCGCCCTGATGGGGCCCAGGGGAGCCGACCCGTCACCCGGACGGGTCGGCTCCGCGCCGGGGTGGACGTCGCCCGCGCCCGCCGCGGGGATCAGGGGCCCTGCTGTACGGGGCGGGTGCTGCCGCGCACCACCAGACGGGTGGGCAGCATCATGGTCGGCGG
The DNA here is from genome assembly GCF_000341125.1 of Nocardiopsis lucentensis DSM 44048. Taxonomy (GTDB): domain Bacteria; phylum Actinomycetota; class Actinomycetes; order Streptosporangiales; family Streptosporangiaceae; genus Nocardiopsis; species Nocardiopsis lucentensis. Next base: position 2,618 of record NZ_ANBC01000568.1, read on the forward strand.
CGGTTCTCCGCCGGACTCCAGGAGGTCGAGCAGTATCCGGGCGATGAGGTTCCCCTGCTCCGTCACGGGCTGTTCGACCGTCGTCAACTCCAGGACGTCGGCGAGTTCGTGGTTGTCGAAGCCGACCACCGAGATGTCCTCGGGGACGCGCAGACCACTGCGGCGGATGGCTCGCAGCGCGCCGAAGGCCATCTCGTCGGACTGCGCGAAGACGGCGGTGGGACGTGTGGCACCGCTGAGAAGGGCGCTCATGGCGCGTTCACCGCCCGCCACCGTGTAGTCGCCGACGGCCTCCAGCTCCGGCCGGTACGCGATACCCGCCTCACCCAGGACGTCGCGGTAGGCGCGCGCTCGGTCACGCGGAGTGGTGAAGTCGTGCGTCGTCGGGCCCCCGCCGCTGATGTGCGCGATGTCGCGGTGCCCCAGCATGATCAGATGGCGCATGGCACTGGTGGCTCCCGCCACGTCGTCGATGCGCACGCACGCGAAGCCGTCCGCCTCCGCGCCCACCAACCCCAGGGGCACGTCGAGCCCGGACAGTGCGGCCGACTGCTCCCTCGAGAGCGGCATGCTCAGCACGGCCACCGCGTCCACCCGGCGCCGCAGCGGTATCGCGTCGAAGAAGCGGTCGCGGCTGGCCGCGTCGGGGAGGTTGTACAGCAGCAGGTCGAAGCCCCTCGCGCGGAGGACCTCCTCGATGCCGAAGACCACCTGCCCGAAGAACCACCGGTTGACGTAGGGCGCCACGACACCGATCGTCTGCGTGCGCCCGCTCGCCAGCCGGGACGCGCTCGGAGTGATGGTGTAGTCCAGTTCGCGCGCGATGCGCACGATGCGCAGGCGCGTGTGCTCCGCCACGCTGGGCAGGCCGCGGAGAGCGCGCGACACCGTCGCGGTGGAGACCCCGGCCCGGTTCGCCACATCCGAAAGACTCGCTCCCACGGCTCTTCCCCCTGATCCGTACCGCCCGGCCCGTGCCGGCACCAGGCAGCCTATTCTGCCCCCGGCGGTCGTCGCCGCGGGTCCTCCGCGGACTCGGCCGCGCGCAGGGCGACCGACACGTCGTCGCGGTCCGCGTAGGGGTCCTCCACGCGCCGCACGTCCAGGGGGAGGGGGCGGTCGTCGGCGGTACGGGCCCGGCAGCGGCCCGGCGCGCGCCCGTAGGAGACGGCACAGGCGACGAAGACGCCGTCGGCGTACAGTTCCAGGTACTCGCCGAACAGCAGGGCGCGCAGGTGTCCGACGGGTCGTTCCAGCCGGGTCTCCTGGACGGGGGCGCCCGCTCCGCATCGCACCCGCAGTCCGTCCGGTGCCACGTCCACGGTGAACCCCGACTCCTCGCCCCGGAGCACGACCCTGGCCGGCCCGCCGTCGACGGTGACGTCCACGACCGCGTTCCACACCGGGGCGCCGGGGTCGGGCACGGACCGCAGGTGGGGTTCGACGCCCCGCCACCAGCCGAGCCGGAGACGGCCGTCCGGGGCGGTCTCCAGAACCTTGGGTTGGGCGAGCATGCCCCGGCAGGGCGCGCCCCCGTCGTCCAGTCCGGTCCTGCGCTGGACGGTGTGCAGCAGGAGCCGCTCGCCCCCGGGGCCGTTCACGAGGCGGGGAGCGTAGGGACCGGGCGGTGCGAGCGGTCCGAGCCGTTCCCACGTCCCGTCCAACCGGTCGGCCCGCCACGCCTCGATGTGGTGGGAGGGGCCGATGGAGCCGAGCAGCAGCCATCCTCCGGGCACGCGTTCGAGTACGGGGCACTCCAGTTCGTCGACGTCGCCGGGAACGAGCAGGGGAGGCCGAACGGTCCACCGCTCCAGGTCGTCGGAGACGGCGAGCCCCACGCAGCCGGAGCGTTCGACGGGGCCGTGCGCGGTCCGGGCGCACACGAGCATGGCGTAGCGGGATCCGAAGATCCCGCCCTCCGGTTCGACGATCCACGGGTCGCGCCAGGCCTCCTGGGCACCGGTGCGGTACCACCGTCCGTCCGGACGCACGACGACACCGGGGACGCGCCGCCACCCCGAGGCGTCGTCGGCACGGGTCCGTGCCAGACCCACGGCCTGCCGCTTGTCCCCGTCGTCGTGCACCCCCGTGTAGGCCATCGTCCAACCGTCCCCGTGGCGCAGGGGGTGCATCGTCCACACGCTGGTGTCGTCGAACTCCCCGGGGCGGCCCACGCCGAAGGCGGGCGCGAGCGGCTCCCAGCGGACCAGGTCGTGGGAGACGGCGCGTCCGTAGGAGGTCTCCAGCAGGCTGACGTCGGGATGCTCGGTCCAGGGGGCCTGTAGGTGCAGGAGCACGTAGGACGGCCCCTCCACGACCGCGAAGTCGTTGAGGCAGGCCCCTGGTGGTGCGTAGCGCATGGTCCTCGGTCCTCTCGTGGACGGCGTGGGAACGGCGTGGCCCCGCTGCGGTCATGGACCTTCGGGAGCGTGACTGGTGCAACAGTACATGCAATCGCTTACATTCTCCTAGGCGAGTGATTGTTTCCGCTGGTTTCATGTAAACGGAGAGATCAGGGTGCTGATGTTGCCGTCCTGTGTCGGATCGTGTGCTCTCGGTGCGTAATTTGTCACAGCAGTGCAACGACTGGATGTAAGCGATTGCATTCGTGTTTTCCGTGGCTAGCGTTGGGTGGCACAGCTCACAGGACACCGCCTGTCCGGCACGCGGACATCCGCCTGGCGCGGCACCTCCGCCGATCGCGGCCGACATGTCGGGTGTCCGTTAGGAGGAGACGATCGTGCGAACCAAGCGAACCGAACCACGCGGCGCCCTGCGCGCCGCGGCCGTGCTGGCGGTCCCAGCCCTGGCTCTCACCGCGTGCGGCACGGGAGGAGGAGGGGGCGCCGAAGCGGGTGACGGCGAGGGCCTCATCACGATCTGGGCGCACCAGGGCCAGGACCGGGAGGTCGTCGCCCTCCAGGACGCGGTCGACGCCTTCAGCGACACCCACCCCGACATCACGGTGGACCTCACACTCATCCCCGAGGCGGACTACACGACCACCGTCACCACGTCGAGCCCCGACGAACTGCCCGACGTGCTCGAATTCGACGGCCCCACCATGGCCAGCCTGGTCTACAACGGCAAACTCTCACCGATCGACGACTTCGTGTCGGAGGAGACCCGCGCCAACGCCACCGACTCGATCCTGGCCCAGGGCACGATCGACGGGTCCCTCTACGGCCTGGGCGTGTTCGACTCCGGACTCGGCGTCTACGGCAACGCCGCCCTCCTGGACGAGGCCGGGGTCGCCTACCCCGAGGGCCTGGAGGACGCCTGGACGGCGGAGGAGTTCACCGACGCGCTCGCGGCCCTGGCCGCAGAGGACGAGGACGGCCGCGTCCTGGACGTCAAGCAGAACTACGGTTTCGGGTCCGGCAGCGAGTGGACGACCTACGCGTTCTCCCCCGTGGTCTGGTCGGCGGGCGGCTCGCTGATCGAGGGCGACAGCGCCGACGGAGCCCTCAACACACCCGGCACCGTCGAGGCGCTGAGCCTGGTCCAGGAGTGGGCCGCCTACACCGACGCCAACACCGACGACAGCGCCTTCGTCTCCGAGGACGTCGCGCTGTCCCTCGTCGGCCACTGGGAGTACCCCAACTACTCCGAGGCGCTGGGTGAGGACCTCGTCGTGCTCCCCCTCCCCGACTTCGGCAACGGCGTCAAGACCGGCCAGGGCTCCTGGGCCTGGGGCGTCTCCGGTGCCTCCGACAACGGTTCCGCCGCCGGTGAGTTCATCGACTTCCTGATGGCCGACGAGCAGGTCGCCGCCCTCACGTCGGCCAACGGGGCGCCTCCCGGCACGAGGTCCGCCGTCGAGGCCAGCGACCTGTACGGTCCGGGCGGGGATCTCGCGCTGTTCGCCGACCAGCTGGCGGCGACCTGCGGAGAGGGACCGGTCACCGCCGACTGCGTGTCCGTGCCGCGCCCGGTGACCGCCGGATACCCCGTCATCACCCGTCAGTTCGCCGACGCCTTCGCCACCATCTGGGAAGGGGGCGACGTCTCCGAGGCACTCGACGACGCGGTCACCGCGATCGACACCGATTTCGCCGACAACGACTCCTTCACCATCTCCTAGCGCTCGGTCTCCGAGGGAGGGCGCCGCGCCGTCCACCGGGACCGCGTCCGCCGACGGACGCGGTCCCCGCGGCGCCCGACCCGCGCGAGAGACCGCTCCCCGAGATCCCTGCGACCTCAAGGACCCTCCATGACCGCTCCCGCTCCGCCGGGTGCCACCCGAACCCGCCCGAAGGCACGACGCGAGGGGTGGGCGGGGCCGCTGATGGCCCTGCCCGCCGTCGCCGGACTGCTGCTGTTCGTCGCGCTTCCCTTCGCGATGGCCATCGGGTTGTCACTGTTCAACGTCCGGCTCGACTCCTTCCGGCCGCCCGACTTCTTCGCCCTGGAGCAGTACCGGCGCATCCTCGCCTCGCCGGAGTTCAGCGGCGACTTCTACCGGGCGCTGGGCAACAACGTCCTGTTCGCCGCCGTCATCGTGCCCGTGCAGACGGCGGCCGCCCTGGGACTGGCGCTCCTGCTCAACCGTCCGCTGCGCGGCATGCCGGTGTTCCGGACGTTCTTCTTCATGCCGGTCGTCTTCCCGATGGCCCTGATCGCGACGGTCTGGCGGCTCATCTTCGATCCGGGGCCGGACGGCATGCTCAACTCCGTGCTCGGGCTCGCCACCTTCGGCCTGTTCTCCTCACACGACTGGCTCGGGGAGGCGAGCACCGCCATGCNNCGGGTTCCAGATGGTCATCATCCTCGCCGGCCTGCAGGGTATTCCCAAGCAGCTCTACGAGGCGGCCGAGATCGACGGGGCGGGCCGTTGGCAGAGGTTCCGGGCGGTCACCCTGCCGGGGCTGCGCAACACCCTCGTCTTCGTCGCCCTGGTCACCACGATCCTGTCGTTCCGTCTGTTCGACCAGGTCTACATCCTGACCCGCGGCGGACCGGACGGCGCCACCAGCACGGTGATGCACCTGGCGGTGACCACGGCCTTCGCGGAGAGCAACGTCAGCCGTGCCGCGGCCATGACCGTCGTGCTCTTCGTCGTGGTCCTCGGCCTCACCCTGCTGCAGCGCCGCCTCGTCACCCAGGAACGGGAGATCTCATGACCGTGCTCACCGACCGGCCGACCGCGCCCCGACGGGTCCCGACCAGGAGGCGCGGGCCGGCGCGCCGACTCCACCCGTCCGTGCGGCGCGGACTCGACTACCTGCTGATGAGCACGGTGACGCTGCTCTTCGCCTCCCCGATCCTGTACATGGTCGTCGGCAGCCTCAAACCCGACGACCAGGTCCTGGACGGGCTGGCGGGCTTCGTCCCGAGGAACCTGTCCCTGGACAACTACGTCGACGTCTTCGCCACGTTCGACGATCCGAGCACCGGGTACTTCCTGGACTTCCTCGGTACGTCGGTGATCGTCACCGGCATCGTCGTCCTGGGCGGCCTGGTGGTCAACTCGATGGCCGCCTACGCTCTGGCCCGACTGCGCTGGCGTGGCCGCGACGCCGTCCTCATCCTGGTCCTGGCGCTGGTCGTGCTCCCCTTCGAAGCGATCGCGGTGCCGCTGTTCTACCTGCTCAACGACTTCCGCAACACCCTGGCGGTGCAGTCGGTCCCGCTGGTCGCCAACGCCTTCTCCGTCTTCCTCTTCTACTCCTTCTTCCTGAAGATCCCCAAGGAGATCGAGGAGGCCGGGCGGATGGACGGAGCGGGAGCGTTCAGGATCTTCGTGCGGATCATCGTCCCGATGAGCAAGCCCGTCTTCGCGACCGTCGCCATCCTGTCCTTCCTGACACAGTGGGGGATGTTCCTGTGGCCGGTGCTCATGGTCAATGATCCGGCCGTGCGCCCGCTGCCGCTGGCCATCAGCGTCTACCAGGGACAGCCGCCCTTCGAGTGGGGCGACATCATGGCCTTCGGTGTGATGATGGTGCTGCCCATGCTCGTCGTGTTCCTCGTCTTCCAGCGCTGGTTCGTGCGCAGCGTGGCCTCCAGCGGGCTCAAGGGCTGAGCGGGGCGGAGGGGGTCAGGCGTCCGCCCACCCCTCCGGGAGCGGGTAGCCGTGTTCGCCGTGCAGCCGGACGAACCTCGCGCGGATCACCGAGGCGCGGCGCTCCAGGCCCCGCTCCGTGCGCACGAACAGCACCACGTCCTCGTCACCGCCGGTGCCGATCGGCTGTACCAGCCGCCCTCCCGTCGCCAGCTGCTCGACGAGCGGCGGGGGAACCCTCGGGTGGGCGGCCGAGACCAGGACGGCGTCGAACGGCGCCTCGTCGGGAGCCCCGAGCGTCCCGTCGCCCACGCGCGGCACGACGTTGGTCACACCCAGGCCCTCGAGCCTCGTCCGGACGCGCTCGACCATCTCGGGCCACAGGTCGACGCTCACCACCCGCGCCGACAACCGGGCCAGCAGGGCGGTCTGGAAGCCGTAGCCCGTCCCGACCTCCAGCACGCGCTCGTCCCCTGTCAGCCGCAGGGCCTCGATCATCGCGGCCGACAGGGACGGCTGCGTGGTCACCTGTCCGTGCCCGATGGGCAGGGGGCGGTCCTCGTAGGCCTGGGCCCGGTGAGCGGCCGGGACGAACCGGGCGCGCGGGACCTCGCCGAACGCCGCGAGCACGCGCTCGTCGTGTACACCCTGCGCCCGCACCGCGCGGACCAGGTCCTCCGGGGCGGCACTCCAAAGCACCTGAACCCCTCCCTGCCCAGGGGACGCGTGCCGCCCCGCCACCAGGGCGGACCCCAGGGTCGACGCGGCACGGAAGGCTGGTCGCCTGTGGTCAGCAGCTTAGTTCCGCGCGTCCTTCACACGGGGTTCGGGCGGGGCCGCTTCCTCCCCGCTTATTGCCAACCCCCCGGTCAGGGCGTACTTTCAGGGGGCCGTGGTGTTCGGGAAGTCCGGTGTGAATCCGGCGCGGCCCTCGCCACTGTGTACGGGAAGCCCTCGTGTCCCGCGTACGACCGGATCCGTCCGGTGACGCGGCCACACGCCACTGGGGAGGCACTCTCACGGGTGCGGACCTGGGAAGGCGGACACGGGGACGGTGACCCGGCAGCCAGGAGACCGGCCACGGCGCTGATGACCGCCCACGAGGTGCTGGAGATTGGTCCCCACAATGCACATACCCGAAGGCCTGCTGCCCCCACTGCACGCCGCCGCCTGGACCGCGGCCGCGGCACCGTTCATCGTCCACGGCGTCCGCTCGCTCACCCGCGAGGTCCGCGCCAACCCCGACGCCAAACTGCTGCTCGGCGCAGCGGGCGCGTTCTGCTTCGTCCTCTCGGCACTGAAGATCCCCTCGGCGACCGGAACCAGTTCCCACCCGGTGGGGGTCGGCCTGGGCGCGGTGCTCTTCCGACCACCGGTGATGGCGGTCCTGGGCACGATCACCCTGCTCTTCCAGGCACTGCTGCTCGCGCACGGCGGACTGTCCACCCTCGGAGCCAACGCCTTCTCGCTCGCGGTGGTCGGCCCGTGGGTGGCCTACGGAGCGTTCCGGCTCGTGCGCTCGGTCACCACCCGGCTGTCCGAGGGGCTGTCACTGTCCCTGTCGGTGTTCGCGGCGGCGTTCTCGGCCAGCCTGGGCACCTACACCGTCACCAGCCTCCAGCTCGCCCTGGCGCACCCGGACCCGGAGGGCGGGATCGTCGGGGCGTTCGTCAAGTACGCGACGATCTTCTCCCTCACCCAGATCCCGATCGCGGTCATCGAGGGCCTCATCACCGTGGCGGTGATCCGGATCCTCACCTCGGTGAGCCGTGGCGACCTGGTCCGGCTCGGGGTCCTGCGCGCGTCCGCCGCACCCCCGTCCCCGTCCGGGACGCGGACCGAGGCCGCGCCCGCGACCGCCGCCGAGGACCGGGAGAAGGGGAGCAGCGAATGAGCGACCAGACCAAGCCCCGCGCGTGGGTGACCTGGGTACTGCTGGGCGCCGTGGCCGTCGTTGCGGTGCTGCCGTTGCTGACGGGGGCCGCCGACCACCTGGAGGAGCCGTTCGCCGGAGCCGACGGTGAGGCCGAGAGCCTGGGGAACGAGCTGAACCCGGAGTACGAGCCGTGGCTGTCGCCCGTGGTCGAGCTGCCCTCGGGGGAGGTCGAGTCCGGGCTGTTCGCGCTGCAGGCGGCGATCGGCGCCGGGATCGTCGGCTACGCGTTCGGGGTGGCCCGCACACGGTCCCGCCTGCGCCCTGAGCAGGGACCCGCCGTCACCACCGGTACCGGAACCGCCGCCCCGGAGCCGAACGACGACGTCTCCGACGGCTGACCCATCGTGACACCGATCGACACCGCCGCCTACCGGAGCCGGTGGCGGCGGTACCACCCCGCCGTCAAGGGGGGTCTCTGCGGC
>NZ_ANBC01000569.1 GCF_000341125.1 Nocardiopsis lucentensis DSM 44048
ACGCGTGGCGGCCGCACCATTGCTGTTCGTCGCCACCAGCGCGGCTCCGCTCCTGGTCACGGTGGGCGGACCGGAGGCGCTGGGCTGGGCCGAGGGCGGAGCGGCCCGGGCCGCGGAGGTCGCGGCGCGGGCGTCCGCGGCGGTCGGCACCCAGCTCTTGTTCGTACTGACCACCCCCGTGGCCGACCTGCTCGCCCGACTGGCCCGGACCCGGCTGCCCACCGCCCTGGTCGAGGTGGTCGCCCTGACCTACCAGATGCTGATGGTGCTGCTGCAGACCGCCCGGCGGGTCGGGTCCGGCCAGGCGGGACGGCTCGGATACCACTCCCGGCGGTCCGGGATCCGCTCCGCGGGGGCGCTGGGCGGGGTGCTGTTCGTCCGTTCCCTCGACCGGGCGCGGCGACTCCAGGAGGGGCTGGCCTGCCGCGGGTACACGGGGCGGCTCACCGTCCAGGTCGACGGGCGCCCCGTCCGTCCGGTGGAGCTGGCCGCGGCCGCCACCCCGCCGCTGCTGGTCGCCGCGCTCTCCCTCGCCCACGCGGCCCTGCTGTGAACAGCGGGCCCGCCGACGACTTCCAGGAGGCACGCATGCCCGCCCGACCCGCGGGGCCCGACCCCCGTGCCGCCGCGGCGGCACGCCACGCGCCGTCCGGCCCCGACGGCCCGCCCGTCCTGGCCGGACAGGGGCTGCGCTACGACTACGAGGACACCGGTTCCGCGCTGACCGGGGTGGACGTGCGAGTCCGCTCCGGCGGGCTGCTGGCGGTGCTGGGCCCCAACGGGGGCGGTAAGACCACCCTGCTGCGGCTGTTGGCGGGCAGCCTGGCCCCCACCCGGGGATCGGTGCTGTTGGACGGCGAACCGCTGCCGCGCGGTCGGCGCGGCCGCGACCGGTTGCGCCGCCGCGTGCAGATGGTCTTCCAGGACCCCGACGACCAGCTGTTCTCCGCCACCGTCGGCCAGGACGTCTCCTTCGGTCCCGTCAACCTGGACCTGCCCGCCGCCCAGGTCCGGGAACGGGTGGACTGGGCGCTGGCCGCGCTCGGCATCACCGGGCTCGCCGACCGGCCCACCCACCTGCTCTCCTACGGCCAGCGCAAGCGGGTGGTGCTGGCCGGGGCGATGGCGATGCGCCCGGACGTGCTGATCCTGGACGAGCCCACGGCCGGGCTGGATCCGGCGGGGGTGGCGGAGCTGGTGTCGACCCTGGACGGGTTGCGGGCTCGGGGCGCCACGCTGGTGGTGTCCACGCACGACGTGGACCTGGTGCACGGCTGGGCGGAGCGGGCGCTGGTCCTGGACCGGACGGTGCTGGCGGAGGGCCCGGCCGGGGAGGTGCTGGGCGACACCGCCCTGCTGGCCCGGGCCCGGCTGCGCCCCGCCTGGGGTCCCCTGGTGGGGCGGGCGCTGCGCGCGCACGGGCTGTTGCCCGATGCCGCCGCCGACCCGGCCTGCCCCGAGGATCTGGCCCGGCTCCTCGGCAGGCCCGACCGATGAGCTCTTCCCTCTTTTCCCGCGGAGGGCCGGACGGGTGATCCGAAGCGGACGCAACGCTCGCACCCTCCGGGTGTACGTCTTCGGCCGATGCGGTGCACCCTCGCGAGGGCGCGGGGTCCCGCCGCCGCCATCGGATGAGAAGTCTGGTTAACACGTGCCGCCACGTGTCATTTCGTGTCGTTTCGTGTCGCCCCATCCGATCCGCCGTGCCGTCTGGGGTCGGGTGGTGCCGCCTGGTGTCGTGCCAGTACGGAACTGAAGAGCACGAACGGAGCACGAACCGTGGGCGGGTGGCGTCCGATGGCACCTCGCGAGGTTCTCGGTGTACTCGCCGCTACTCTGGATCTTCGGTGCAGAGTGTTGTCCAGTTCTCGAGAATCCACACCTTTGCGCTGTGCCTCTGATACAGACTTCTCTCAGTAGCAGGGGTGAGTTCAAGTAGGGCACAATCAGCGGCATGATAGCTAGACTGACGCGGATTATGCCCACCGTGACCGCTGTAGGGTCCGTGCTCGCAGTTGTGGGTGCGTTGGGGGCAGCATTGTGGCTGGGGGGGGGGCCAGCCAGTCGTTCGGGTTGGGAAGCTGCCGGATGGGTCGCCGGTATTGTGGCAGCTCTAGCATTGCCGGTGGGAGCGCTCAGTTGGGCTGTCCGACGCTCTTCGTGGGCCGCTGAGGCGCCGACTACCACTGACCTTGATCAGGTCAAGGACAGGCTGGCTGGTCACTTGAAGCAGCAGTGGGAGCGCGAGGCCAAACTTCGCCTGCTGCACGACCCAGTCCCCATGCCAGTGCGCTGGCAACTCACCGGATGCCAGGAACTCATGGATCGGACTGCCAATGTCTTGGGGATAGGAGAGACCTCCTTCGAGGGAGCCAGTGACAACATCGATGCCCTGGCTGATCGGTTCCGGGCTCTACCCCGTCAGCGCCTTGCCATCCTGGGTGGGCCAGGGAGCGGTAAAACCACTCTGGCGATGCAGCTTCTGTTGTGTCTGTTAGCAGACTGGACTAAGGAAAGGGAAGGACCAGTTCCTGTGCTGGTGTCCGTAGTCGGATGGGATACAGAAGAGCATCCCACCCTGGCCTCCTGGCTAACCCACCGACTGGACCAAGACATTCCCTTCCTACGGTCTTCCGCCCTAGGGAAGGAAACTGCTCGCCACCTGGCCACACGCGGTGCACTTCTGCCGGTGCTTGACGGGCTTGACGAACTTCCAGAGGGATCACGTTCAGCAGTGGTCGCCGCCCTGAACAGGTCCTTGGGAGATGGTCCGCTAATCCTGGCAAGTCGTTACAGCGAGTTCGCTGCATCGGTGGCCGAGGCTGGTGATGTGCTCGCCTCGACCGCTGTCGTGGTGCCCCGGGAGCTGGACCCGGCTGGCGCTGCGAAGTACCTGGAGAAGTGCCTGCGCACGCGTCATCAGCAGCAGAGGTGGGAACCGGTCCTGGCTCATCTCCGCAACCCGCGTGCTTCACACGAGCCTCGTTCTTCACTCCGCTCGATCACCGCCACCCCTTTAGGTCTATGGCTAGTCCGCTCCGTCTATCTCGACAGCGGGGCAGACCCCGCCCCGCTCCTTGACGATGAACGCTTCCCTACTCGAGAGGCGCTCGAAGCAGCTCTGCTCGACCGGATCGTCGAAGCTGTGATCATAACGTACCGGAAACAGAAGGATGAAAAGGGCAGTCCATGCCTGCCATTTCTGGCTCGTGAGGGATACGACTCAGGTAAAGTGCGTGATCGACTGGCATATATCGCCCACATGCTCAGCCGCGCCTCAGCTAAGGGGGAGCTTCCGGCTACACGGAACCTGGCCTGGTGGGAATTGGGTCACCGTGTCTTTCCTGAGGGGCGAACGTGGCAGGAGCGGATATATTTCCGGATTTTTCTAGGAGGACTGCTGGGGTTGTTCGGATTCTTGTTCGGGATGATTGCTTTCGCTTTCGTTGGAGGAATCCATTCCGGGTTTCGCGGTGCCGTCGCGGGGGGTCTCCTTGGCGGGGTTCTTCTTGGTGCTGCGAACGCCCTACTGAACACGGTGGACCGCAGGGAGTATCTATTGTGGTCAGCTAAGGGCCCCGGGTACGCGAACCTTGAGATCACTGGTCGGCTCCGAGACTTGGTCCGGCGCCTCATGCGCAGCATGGTCCGTGCCGGTGTCGTGGCCTTCCTGCTTTACGGTTCTCTGCTGGGGTTCGTGGCATGGCAAGAGCGAGGTGCTGAGGCTGGTATTATAGTAAGCATTTTTGGTGGCCTCCTTGCCGTTTTTTGTATAGTTCCTACACTCGGTTTCGTGGGTGGAGTATTTGATTGGGTGCAGAACTCCTCTCTTGAGGGAAAGGTTTATTCTCCAGTTTCCTCCTGGAGGGAAGACCGATCCCTCAACCTCGTGCGCGGAGTGGTGTGGGGTATGGTATTAGGATTTGGAGGAGGTGTGCTAATCGGATTATTTTCTGGTCTATGGTGGGGTCTAGCTGCGGGAATTCTTTTCGCGCATATTTTTGGAACAAGGCTCGTGCTCAGTCGGAATGACCACTCAACCTGGCCGTCCTACCTCGTTGTCACGTACTACCTTGCCTGGAAACGGCGTCTACCCCGACGTCTTATGGCATTCCTCGATGATGCGCACCGCGTCGGTCTCTTGCGCACCGTCGGTCCGATTTACCAGTTTCGCCATGCCCGGTTGCAGGAGCACCTCGCACAGGTTCATCGTTTAGAAGATGTAGGACACGGTCGGTAGATGCCCAGTACTGGATCTATCGTGCAGACACCGGACCAAGGGGTGTAGATCGTGAGTTTCGCACGGGGTGTGATGGAGTTTCTGGTGTGTGCCGGGATCGCCTCCCATCACCCCGCTGGGTGGATGGCAGCCAGCACCTCCCCGTTGGTGAGCACCCCGCGGTGCGGATCCTTCGGATCGCGTTGCTCTGGTGGGAGGATCACATCACCTGCTCCCAGTCCTGCAGAAACTCTTGGACCAGCAGCCTCTGTGCGTTGCTAGTCTGCGCTCCCACCGCTCGGGCCCTGGCCAAGGTGGTAAGGAGCGTTACTGCGACTGCTTCCTGTTCCCGAAGCAGTACCCTGACCGTCCGGTGCTCATCGGTATCGGTGTAGAGCAGCAGAACGGCACCGAGGAACAGGAATTGCGCGGAGTAGACAGCCAGCGAGTCAGCCGCCTCCCACCAGCGGGAGCCGATCTTCAACAGTTCCTTCCCGGTAATCTTCGGCCAGTCGGCCCGGAAGATTCCTCGGATGTCCTGGTCAATCTCCGATCCGGTGTTCTCTCCCTCCTCCGCTGCCTTCATAGGGAATCCTTGGGCGAGTAGAGCGTTCTTTAGGGCCTCAACCTCCTGCCGGACGAGTTCCTCGGCGAAATCGACGGTCTTGATAGGTTTCATGGCTTTTTCTGTCCCTCCGCTCTGGCGTTCCGCCCGTAGCTGGACCAGTCTCCTGGCTACGCGCAGACACTCCCGTGGAAGTCCACCGGAGAGTACGTAGCAGAGGGCGACCAGGGAGTCGGGGATGCCGCTGATCCGCCGGGTCAGGAGCTGACGGACGTCTTCGTAGCTCAGGGGCTCCACGCGGACTATGTCGTCGAAGGCGGTGTCGAAGGAGTCGCGCACTGAGAACGAGCGCTGCTCGAAGTTGGCCAGGGCGTCGTCGGAGACGGACACCAGGGTAAGGCAGTTTGGGGTGCCGAACAGCGCCTTGACCTGGTTGATGAACTGCTCCGCCTCCTGCGCGGACATCTTGTCGATCTCGTCGATCCCGACCACCAGCCGACCTCGGCCCTTGTGGAGTTCACTCCACCACTCGGCGGTCATTGTGGCGAAGTTACGGTATTCCGCCACCAACTGGGGAAGCCCCATCTGCTGCTCGGCCAAGGCCCGGGTGCGACTCCCGGACAACTGGGCGGGACGGGTCACCTGGATCGAACCAGTGAACCCGATCGTCGTGGTCTCCAAGTAGCGCAGCTGACGCAATCGCTCCCGGGCAAGAGAGGCGAGATCCTTCGGAGGGGTGGCGCGTCTCCTCTTGCGCCAGGCGGCCAGTCCGGCCCCGCAGAAGCTGACCAGAAGGCTGGTGGTCAACAGGAGCACGCCAGGAGTGTAAGGCGTCCACAGCACCGAGTAGTCGAACCGTTCCTCGGGGGCTCCCACCCACCGGGCGATCACCAGAATGGTGATGACGGACATGATGGTGGCGAATGCCGTCGGAGTAATGGTCTCCCAGATATCGATCCGTCGTGTGCCCTCGGTGATCAGGACTCTTTCCCGCAGAAAACGAATCGCCCTCATTCCAGAAAAGAGAGCTGCGGCGAACACGGCCACGGTTGGAACTGCGAAGTATATTGCTAGGTGTTCACTCCACAGCAGGAGGTTTTCCTGGGTGAACAGGTGTTTCATGGCCAGAATGTCATCCGCGGTTGGGGTGCCCTCTCCTGGGGTCAGGAAGCTGCTGAATAAGGCATAGAGAAGGAAGAGTAGGCCGAGCAGGAAGAGAATGTTTTCAAGTAGCGCAAAAAGCAATTTTGCTGAATTTCGCCGTGGCTTCTTCTTCGTGTTGGCGATGACCGCTTCGCACAGGTGACCAAAGACGTGGATCACGAAGTCCCGTGCCTCGTAGTGCACAGGTGCCGGAATTAGGATGCGAAGGTCGGGTTGGTTAACCTGGGCGAACCTGTTCTCGCAGAAGTTCTTCAACAGGGTGGTCTTTCCCGCTCCCCGAGGGCCCGAGACGCCGATGCTGCCCGAACCGACTGACGAGCTGGTCCTCTCGATCACCCTCATCGCACTGGTGGCGACGATCTGCTTCCGCTCGGAGAGATCGGTGAGGGAGGAGGAGTCGGTGATTTGGAATGGTTCATCCATCCCCGCCCGCCGCAGCAGATCGTTCAGGTGTGCACGTAGCAGGGGCACAACCACGTTCCCGCGTAGATCTCCTAGGAAGGGCTCGACGAATCGCATTCCCAGGTGGTCGGTGCCCGAAGCGGCGTAGAGAGCGGCCAGGCCCGCTGCGATCAGTAGTAGGTACAGGAGAATCAAAGAGGGGGAGAGGGACACAGAAAAGACGACCAAGATGATCAGTCCGAGTCCGTAGAGAGTCTTACTGTTTGATGGCTCATCGGCGCTTTCGACGTTCTCAAAGAGGGACCTGCCCAGATCCCACAGCCAGCTGCGGGGGTCCAGCCGTACGAGGGCCTGGGATGATCTTGCTGTCAGGATCTCTTCCTCTTTGTCCAGCAGTTCCGTCACCATTTCGGCCCGTGTGACGCCGAGGCTGGTCATGATTTCTCGGGTCTCCGGGCTGTCGAGGAACGGCTGGGCGAGTTCCTCGAACGCCTCGTATTTCCAGTCGGGGGCACGTGCGGCGGTTTCCTTGACGACCTTGGCCAAGAAGTGCGTGAATCGCTGGAACGCTATGTTGGGGGGCATGGTCCGAGCATAGGCCTACACAGGGCCGTCAGGGCCCCGGAATGTCTCGTATCGAGTGTGCTGGAGGCTTTGGTACGTGCCGGGATCGTCTCCCCGTCATCTGTGCGTGGGTTCTCACCCGGAGAGAACACGCACAGACGGCCTTCGTTGGCCTCGGACGGAGTGCCGGGACGCCGTGGATTCGTGGGCGTCAGCGTCCCTGGTTCTTCACTTGGGCGAGGAAGTTGCGCCACTCCGCTGTCGAGAAGGTCAGTTGGGCGTCGTTCCGGTGCTGGGTGTCACGAACGTCGGCACCGGTGCTGTGCTCGCGGACCTCGACGCACTCGTTGTTGCCGCCGCTGTAGGACGACTTGTGCCACTCAGCCACCATTGATCCTCTTCATCTCGTTGCGGATGGCTTCTAGGGTCTCATCCGGCCCGGCGGCGACACCCTGCAGCGCCGCGAACCACATGCGGTACCGCCCCACCTGGTTGGCCGCGGTGATGATCTGCCCCTCATGAGCGGACTCCACGTAGACGACCTCGGGCTGGTCGCCTGAGGTGATGACCCTGAAGGGGCCATTGTTACCCGCGTGACGGGGTTCGTCCACCGGAACCATCAGCAGGTTGACGCGCTCCTTCTCCACCAGGTCGACGACGTAGGCGAGCTGTTCCAACTGGACCTCCGCCGAACCGTAGCGGCGCATGAGCAGCGACTGGTCGATCACGAGCCAGATGACGGGGGAGAGGGCCTCCGCCATGTGACGCGCACGGTTCGCGCGCTCCTTGGCCCGCTCCGCCAGGTCCTTCCTGGACAGCCAAGGAGCACCGTAACGGATGAGGGCCCGGGAGTAGGCCTCGGTCTGAAGATAGACCGGGAAGACCAGGGCCTGGTACTCGTACAGGGCGTCCGCGCCGTGGGTGCGCTCGGTGACCTCGTGCAACCAGGCTCGTCGACCGGAGCCGGTGAGCTCCTCCCAGAGCCTTTCCAGCCGCCCACCACCGTGCACGACCTCGTCCAGGGCGCGCCGTAGCCAGGGGCGCGCCAGCGCCTTCCCTGTCTCGATGTCGGAGATATGCGAGTTGCTGATGGTCGTGCCGCGCTGACTGACACGCCGGGCCACGGCTTCCTGGGTCAACTCGGCTTCGGCACGGAGCCTGCGCAGCTCCCGCCCGAAAATCTTCAGGGTGCGCTCGTCGGGGGTCATGACCCTATGTGAGCACATCACTCCGCGAGCCGTGGAGGGATTCCAGAAGATTCCAGAGCCTCTTGGAAGATTCACGGCTTAGCCGGTCAGCCTTACGCCGAGTACTTCCCTGCCCGCATCCTCCTGCGAAAGGGCGCAACACCGATGCGCTGTCGGCCGAGCGCTTCGAGCTGCCGGAGAGGAGTGGGTGGGACGAGTGAGTGCCGCGATCAAGAACTCAACGTTGCCTCGCAGGATTAGCTGCGCTGACCCCAACACGTGGATCGCCGAGTTCGGACACGAACCGCACCACATCCGCACAGCCGCCCGGTGGTTGCTCCCGCGATACGGCCCGACCGGGAGCCAGGCGCAGCGGCTGTTGGAGGCCCTGGCGATCCTCCACAGCAACGCCTTGGAGCACACCGCGTCCGGCCTGCCGGGTGGGACGGTGCGGATCAGGCTGGAGAAGCAGCCTTTCGCCTTCAAGCTGGCGGTGACCGACGACGGCCCCCGTCCGGACGCACCACTCACCTTCCCGGTTCCCGCTGGGGAGCCCTCCGCCGAGGGAGTACCCGCGGGGCACGGGTTCGGGCTGCGGCGCTTGGAGGAGCTCGCTCTGTACTGGGAGTGGGACGGCTGCGCCGGAGGAGCCCTCACTGTCTGGGGGATCTTCGACCGTCACCTGCCGCTCGCGCGATGAGGGCGGCGCCGTGTCCTGGAACGTCCACCACGACCAGGAGCGCGACGAAGCCCTTGTGTCCCCCAACGCGAGCGCCAGCGCATGTGGACGACTTTCTGCCCACCGGGAACGCGCCCACCCTGACGACCTGCGCCGGAACCTCCGCCATCGCGAATGCCGGATCGCTCGCGTCGGCCATCCAGCCCTGCACAGATCTCGAGCGCGGTCACACCGACCCTGCACACCTTCGGAGAGGAACCCCTGTTCGCCATGTCCGCCGAACCGCAACTGCCCGCCCCCGGCACTGTTCACGCACTCACCCCTGGTGAGGTCGCCCGAGCCTTTCGGGTGGATTCCAGGACCGTCTCCCGCTGGGCCAAGGAAGGCCGGATCAGCAGCTTCCGAACCCCTGGTGGCCACCGCCGGTTTCTCAAGCACGAGGTGGACGCGCTGCTGGCCGCGAGCACCTTCCTCGCCCACTGACTCCGTTGCCGACGAAGAAAGCAGTCCCCATGTCCAGGTCCCTGCTGTACCTGCTCAACGTCTCCAACGCCTCCCGGCTCAGCGCCGACTCCGGATGGATCTACGCCGACATCCTCACCCGCGCCCTGACCGACGCCGGATGCGACATCACCCTGGTCTGCCCCGCCCCGGTCACCGACCCCCGCGTGCGCCACATGGTGCCCCCACCCACCGCGACCAGCAAGTACCGGGTGCGCGTCACCCACGACGTCGGCTACCTCGCCCAACTCCTGCGCGCCACCCGCCCGGACACCATCGTGGTCAACCAGATCGAGGCCGCCCCCGCGGTGCGTGCCGCCATGCTCGACGCGCACAGCACCGCCCAGGTCGTCGGTTACTGCCATTACCTGCCCTTCTCCCTGGACGCACACGGCCGCCTGGTCAAGGACCCCGCCTTCAGCGACGGCGGCCTCGAACTCCCCATCCGTCTGGCCTTCGCCAGCGGCCTGGCCGCCTGCGACCGTGTCCTCGTCCACTCCCGCACCGCCCGCGACTGGACCCTGGCCGCCTCCGACACCTACCGCGCCAACATCCACGATCGGGTTCACATCGTGCCCCCACCCCGTGACCCCCGCCTCGTCCGCACCGACGCCACCGCACCCGAGCACGCCCTGGGCCTGTACAACCACCGGCTCTACGGCCACTACGGCACTGACCACTTCATCGACCTGGCCCGCCGGGTCACCGCCAACGGGCTCCTGCTGCGGGTGATGGACCTCTTCGGCCGTCGCGACCCCGACCGCGTCGCCCTGGACCCCAGCCCCGAACACGCCCTGGCCCGCCTCGACGCCATCTGCGGCGTCACCGTCTGCGCCGACGGAGGCGACCGCGACCGCTACCGCACCCTGCTGGCCGACACCACGGTGGGGTTCGCGCCGTTCCGGCCCGGGTGCACGTGGTCGATGTCGATCATCGACCTGCACGTCATGGGCGTCCCCGTCATCGCGCCCCGCATGGCGTGGATGGCCGAGGCCGTCCACGAGGACCTGCTCTTCGACCCGGCCGACCTAGACAGCGCGATCAAGATCGTGAACCGGCTCGTGGAGGACCCCGCCTTCTGGCAGGCCCACAGCCGCCACGCCCACGACTCCACCCGCAACCTGACCCCCGAACAGGTAGCCGCCGACTACCTGGAGGCGATCAGGTGAACCCCCGCCCCGACGCGGTGATGCTCTCCTACGACGAACCCCTCGCCAACGACCTTCACGCCCACCTCGAACGCGTCCTGGACCGACCGGTCAAACGCCTGCACGGCGTGGTCGGCATGCGCCGCGCCTACCGACTGGCCGCCGAACTCGTGGACACCGACACCTTCCTGCTTGCTGACGGCGACTTCCACATCCACCCCACCTTCACTCCCGACCCCGACCCCCTCCCTGAGGGTGTGGCGATGCGGGTGTGGAAGGCCACCAACCCCGCCACCGGACGCACCTACGGCTACGGCGGCATGAAGCTCATCCGCCGCGACTCCCTCCGCCGCCTGGGCGAGGCCGTCGACGTCCTGGCCGCCCTGCCCGGCAGGGTCGAGTTCTCCACCCAGGTCGCGGGCACCACCCGCTTCGACCAGAGCCCCTACCACGCCTGGAAGGCCGCCTTCCGCGAGGTCGCGATGCTCACCCGGGGCTGTGAGTACGGGGCCGACCCCGACACCACCCGCGAACAGATCCGCGCCTGGACCTCCCCTGTCGGTGGCCGGTTCACCTCGTGGGTGCGGCTCGGTGCCGCCGATGGTTCCGAGTTCGCCCACGCCACACCCGCCAACAGTCCGGCCTGGCAGCGGCTGAACGATCCCGTGTGGCTGCGCGCCCAGTTCGAGACTGTCTCCGCCCGGGAGCGGCTGTGAGGCGGACGGTGGTGTTGGTCGAACCGGCCACTGAGCATGCGGGCCACTGGCAGGACGCTCTCGTCCCCCTCGCCGCGGCGGCCACCGCCGAGGGGCACCAGGCCGTCGTGGTCACCCTCAACGGGATACCCACACACATCCACCGCACGCTCCAGGAACACCGAGCACTCGTGCTCACCCGACCCCGCGGAGCTGGAGGGAGGCTTCTTTTCACGCTCGGGAAGGGCACACACCGGGGCGCCGCGATCACCGGTCGGCTGCTGCCTCACCGCCGGTTGCCGCACCAGGTCACCCTCCTCGCCCGGTGCCTGATCGAAGCGGCTTCCCTGTGCACCGCCCGCCACGTGTTCAAGTGCGAACCCGAGGCGGCGGTGATTCTGACCGCCAGCGAGGCTTTGCACGGCCTGGCCCGGCTGCTGTCACGCACCCCGCACCTGCGGGTGGTCCATGAGGTGAACACCACCGAGGACCTCTTTGTGCGAACGCTCGGGCGCCTGGCCTCTCCGCACAAGGTCGTGGTCGTGTGCCCCACCCGAGCGGTGGAAGACGAGGTCCGTGAACGTTTCCCCGAGCTGAGGACCACCGTCCACCCCTTCGCCTTGGCCGCACCCGAGGAGCGGATCACCGACGACGAACGCGCCCAGGCCCGCCGCGCCCTCGGTATCCCCGACAAGGTGCCGGTTCTCTGTGTGGTGGGCGGGTGGTGGCCCCACAAGGACATGGCCACCACGGTCACCGCATTGGAACGCCTTACCCAGCCGCTGCACGTCCTGGTCGCGGGCGACCCCACTGACCCGGACCTCCTACACCGGATCGCCGCAGCCCCACAGGTCACGCTGCGGATCCTGCCCGGTCCACTCAGACCCGTCGACATCTGCCAGGTCTACGCCGCCAGCAGCTTCACCACCGTCCTGCGCCACCCCGGCGTGGGCAAGGAGTCCGGGCTGGTCGCCGACTGCGCTCGCTTCGGGGTCCCGCTCCTGGTCTCCGACCACGCCCCCGACCTGACCCGCTGCGTCAGCGCCTGGGCGACGGTCGTTCCTTCCCAAGACCCGGACGCGCTCGCCGACGCCATTGACCAAGCGGCCACACACCCACCACCCGCACCGCCTCCCACCGCCGCGACGGACCTCGGGCTCCGCACCCCGCGCCAGATGCTCGCCTTTTTGAAGGAGTTGATGCCATGACCCCGCCCCTGATCGCCGTGATTGGCCCCGTCGAGACACCCCTACTCCAGGCCTGGGTCGAGCACTACCGCACACTCGGCATCAGTGTCTTCCACCTCGCCCTCCATGTCCCCGAGCACGCCCTACCTGGCACCGAGCAACGCCTGCGCGACACCCTCGCTTCTCGCGGGATCACCCCGGCGCTGGTCAAACACGGCCCCTGGCACGAGACCACCAACGCCCACCTGCGCGACCGTCTGCGCGCCCGCGCCGGGAAGGGGTGGCATCTGATCGCTGACAGCGACGAGTTCCACACCTTCCCCACCTCCCTGGCCGACACGATCGCCACTGCGGAACAGGCCGGGCACGCCATCGTGCGGGGGCTGATGCTCGACCGCGTCGCCCGCACCGGAGCACTCACCGCCTGGCCCCCACCGGAGCGGGAACCGAGGGGAGCGGGCCTGCGTGAGCATCTGGACGCCGCCTACCCCCTGGGCGGCTGGCTCACACAC
Source organism: Nocardiopsis lucentensis DSM 44048 (assembly GCF_000341125.1). GTDB lineage: Bacteria > Actinomycetota > Actinomycetes > Streptosporangiales > Streptosporangiaceae > Nocardiopsis > Nocardiopsis lucentensis. The sequence goes on from NZ_ANBC01000569.1 coordinate 12,824, forward strand.
CGGCTCCTGCTGGGCGACCCTCGCAAGATCGTCCTGGCCCGCGCCGACGTCCCCCTCACCACGGGAAACCACCGCGCCCCCGGACACCACCCCGCTGACGGTCAGGTCGTGGTGGTGCACCACTTCAAATGGCGCTTCGGCGTCGAGGCCGACCTCAGGCGCAGGATCGTCCGCTTCACCTCCGGCACTTGGACCGAGACCAGCCCGGCCGTACGCCACGAGGCCGACCGCTTCCTCACCCACCTGGGCGACAACCAGGGGCGGATCAACACCGCCGACCCCGCACTCGCCTTCCGCCCCGTCCGCCTCGACTACACCCCGCCCACCTGGCAGGACGAAGCCCACCCGATCCTCACCCAGTGGCGGCCGGCCCCGCCGGAAACGAGCCCGCGGCGATGACCTCCTCACCCTCACCCTCAGGCGGATCAAACCGGGTCACGAAGTCCGCCAACGCCTCCGGCGTCACCGTCAACGCGTTGGCGTCCTGGCGACGGTTCCGCTCACCCAGACGCCGCAGCAGCTCCTCCTTCTCCACGGGGAAGTACAGCAGCCGCCACCGGCCCCCTGAAGCCTCGATCAGCTTCTTCCACTCCTCCCGTTCCGCGCGCCGCCACAGACCGTGGTCCACCACCACATCGCGCCCCTGGAAGAGCAGTTCGACCAGACGGTCACGGACCCAGTCCACGACCGGGGCCTGACGCTCGAAGTACTTCCACTCCGGATAGTCGACCCCGTACCGGCCGTGCCGACGGTGGACCTCCTCATCCACCGACAACCGCACCGCACCGGACGGCTCGAGCACCGTGCGCGCGTAGGTGGTCTTGCCCGACCCGGTCAGACCGACCAGCAGAAACACCACGGGAACCCGTCCCACACGTTCTCCTTCCCGGAGCTGCCGATGCACCGATTCACACGAGCAACTCTACGAACAGCGATCCAACGCGCACCCGCATTCATTCCCAAACGGGCCATCCGCTGGCTGGACGACGAACTCCTACGCAACCCCGTCACCACCACTGCCTCGACACGGTTCGGTGGCCGATTCCCAGTGACCACCAGCGACATCATCCAGCGCTACCTCTACACATTCGGTACCTGGGAACCCCACCTGACCGCGTGGATCACCCACCGCCTCAAAACGGGGGACACCTTCGTGGACGTGGGCGCGAACATCGGCTACTACACGATGCTCGCCTCCCACCTGGTCGGCCCGATCGGACACGTCGCGGCGATCGAACCCGCCCCGCGCTTCCATCAGCACCTCCAGGCAACGCTCCTGCTCAACGAGGCGCGCAACGTCCGCGCCATCGACCAGGCCGTCGCGGCTGAACCCGGACGGGTGGAGATGTTCCTGGCCGACCCGGGAAACCTCGGCGGTACCTCCACGGTCCGGCCTCGGCACGTGCACGACGCCTTCCACGTCGACGCCGCACCGCTCCCGGACATCCTCACACCCTCCGAGGTTCGTAACGCCCGGCTGATCAAGATAGACGTCGAAGGAGCCGAAGCGGCAGCGGTCCAGAGCCTGGCACCCCTCCTCGGCCTGCTGCGGCCCGACGCCGAGCTGATCATCGAGGTCACACCGCGCACTCTGGCCAAACAGGGGCTGGAAGTCGAAGACGTGATCGGGCCACTGCGGGCGGCGGGCTTTCACATCTACCGGATCGCCAATGACTACGACCCGACGACCTACCCCACGGCCATCGGTGCCCCCGAACCGCCGCGACGGTGGGAGCGGGAAGTCACCGAGATGAGCGACCTGGTGTTCTCCCGGACCGACGCCACCCACCTGTGACTCCGCTCCGCACCGCTCGCGGGCTCGGTGACTGTTCTATACGGAAGGGGTTGAAGATTCTCGCCCACCCAAGCGACCATCGACCAGCCCTGACCAGCGTGGATGCCGATTCCTAGGCTTTAGGGGCGTTATTTCCCATTTGCGTGGGTTTACAGATGAGAAGCGCAGTTTCGGGGGCGTACGACCCCGGGGCCATCGACACTCACCCAGACCCACACAGGAAGTAGGGCCAGTCCCGCCTCGGGGCTGACGAGAAGAGAAAAAGGATGCCCCACACCGGTGCGCGAACACCGGCCTGGGGCGTGATTCCCACCTGAGAACGCAGGAGGAAACCGTGGAGAAGTGTAGCGGAAAGCACCGCAAACGCCGCCAGGGATGGGGCGAGCAGGTGCGCTGGGTGCTCGGTGCGGTGCTGGCCGCCGTGTTCTGCCCCCCGACAAGTCGAACCGCGCCGCCAACTCCGGAACCCGAGACCCGTCAGGCACGTCCGGAACGGGATGCACGAGCGGACTGGGAAGCCGCCTCAACACGGTCGGTGACCGAGAAGCCAGGGTCGGCTCCGTGCGTCCAAGCTGAGAGCGGCACGCGCGGGGGTGCGGCTGCGGTGCCGCGTCCACGGATGCCGTACACCGGGCGGCGTGGGTGGTGCGTGGATGATGACGGGGTGCGCGGGGTGCGCCCCTACCTCGCTCGGGAAGAGGAGCGCTTCCTCCATGCGCACACTGGAGCTCCTGTAGGGGCGAACCACGCCGTTCACGCTGACCTCCTGGCCACCGTTCACGAGCCAGCGCCCGTGTCCGTGCCTTCTCCGGTTGCTGAGGGTGGCGAGGAGGGGGAGTTCGCTGAGCTGGCCCGCCTGGTGCGCCGATGGCAGGCCGTCACGACCTGATCAGTGAGGGTGTGTGCCGCGGGATGGTGCCGACCATGAGCATGGTCGGCACCACCCCGCGGGTTGTTCTTCGTCCGAGTCCGGCCAGCACAGATCAGCCGTGCGATATCGAAAAAGGGGAGAAAGAGCACGCCGTGGAACAGTTCCGGGCGTTCATGGCACCGTCCGCAGGGGTGTGCTGAACCCCGAGTGAACACGATTTGAACCAGGGCCAGCAGGTGGGCCGTTACCGGGGCCGTCGAGTGGGCCGGTTTTAGCTGGCCCACCCCTGCACGGTCATCATTGCAGGTCATAGGCTGTTCAAGTGGGCCACCGCGTGTCCAGACTTATACCCAAGTGGGTAGTGATCTTCACGTAGGCGGGCGGGGCCGCCCGCAACGAGCGCGAGGCGGCCCCGCCCGCACCTGCTCAAAGACTCGTTCCCCACCGTGTCTACGAGAACGTCTCCTGGCTGTTTCCTGGACATACTCCGTAGAAACTGATGCTGATGGAAGCGGGTGGTTCTTCCGGGGTGGGCTGTGCGAAGGCGTGGCGGGGCCGCGCCGTCTGGGGGCGGGCGGGATCCACTCGGTGGTCACCGGCATCCGCTGACGGTCTCGGGTCGATGGTCCTTCTGGTCTTGGTAGGGGTGTCGGGTTCGTTGCGGGGATTTTTCGAGGTGGGCGGCGCGGAGAAGAAACAAGAGCATTGTGGGCGTGGCACTCATGTTTGAGTGTGTCCGGTAAGTGGGCCTGTGACGCCGCCAGTAAGTACGCCGGTAGGTGGTCCTGTATTGGTTCCGGTAAGTGGGCCAGTTAGATCGGCCCACCCACAGGCGACTATCCGTGCAGGTCACAGCCGGTCTGGGTGGGCCGTTGGCAACCCAGACTTATACCCGGTGGGTCGTCATCTTCACGTAGGGGGCGGGGCGCCCGCCGGCGAGCGTCGGGCGCCCCGCCCTTGTATCCCTCGTATGCGTTCGTCTCCACCTCGAATCCTTTCTTCTCTTTGATCTTTTCGTGTTCTCTTCTCTTACTCCAAGTATCTGTACTGAAGTGTCCGTTTCGTGGTGCGCGGTGGGGCTGGTGGATGTGGTGCGGGGATCGTCCAGTGGCGTGTGGTGGACGGGCGTCGGCGGTGAGCGCTGCGGGTGGGTCCTGCACGGACTGGCGGGGCACGCGAGGCGGAACGGGCTTGGCTTCTCGTGGTTCGGCTCGGCGAGATCGGTGGCCGGGTGTTGCGGGCGCTGCCTGGGTGTCGTCGTCGGGGCCGTGGAGGGGAAGCACGGTGAGGTGGAGGAGGGGCCGGTGAGGAGAGGTCGCCCTGTTCGTTTCCGTTGTCGCGCCGTGGTGGTGGCTGGTGGGGTGTTCCGGACCGGCGAGCACACCAGGAGCGAGAAGGCGGCTGCGACCTCGGGTTGCGCGGGAGACTCACCCCTGCTGACCTGGGGTTTTCTCACGCCCGGGGTTGCCATCCCATCGGATCAAAGGTCCCCTGGTGCACCACAGGCTGGGAAGGTAGGCCGTGGAAGCCCGCTTCTTGTTTCTCGGGAAACGGATCCATTCGATCTGGTTTGCCGTCTTGTGTCGTGTCATGCCGCGTGGCGTTGCCTCGGCAGTCGCGGACCAGACGGCGGTGGAGCACGAGCCAGCCGAACGTGCGCTCGGAGGGCCCACCGGCACGGAAGCACCTGGAACCCATGCTGGCTGGGCTCCTTGGCGACGACCCCGACAGTGCCCCCGCCGCAGCGTGCTCGGCTCCACCATGCTGATCGTGGGCTCCCCGGTCGCCTGACCTAGCCGTTGTGGACCGGGTAGACGCCGAGAACCTCGGTCTGAACAGTACCTTCGGGCCTTCCCTCATACGTGAGGTCGTCGAAGAGCGCCACCGGTTCGTCGTCTGAGCCGGGTGCGTAGGCGAAGTAGGAGCTTCCAGCCAAGAGGATCAGGCGGTCGTGTTCCTTGTCGGCCCACACGCGGCTGATGCTGTTGCCGGTGGCTTCGAGGTCGATCCCGTCGTCTGAGACGGTCCCGTCATCGGAGACCGAGAGCGAGTGCAGTTCGGTGAATGTGCTGCGGTCGAAGCCGATCGGGCCGAAGAACTGGCCGGGTGCCCCCTCGACGAAGCTCCAGGGGACCACACCGGTGGTGTCTCCGATGAAGTAGTCCAACCCAGTCTCCTCGTCGTTGACCCTCTCCAGCACTTCCAACTGGTTGTCTTCGGTGATGGTGTAGACGTTGTCCGGGCCTCGCCAGGTTCCCTGACCGCTCAACACCCGCGAGTCGACTTCGTGGATGGTCCCGACGTCGCGTGGGGCGTCGCCCTGGTGCTCCGGTTCCCCTTTCGGATCCGTGACGTCGACGGAGAAGATGCGTGAGTCCTCCTCCTCGCGGTTCTCATGCTGTTCCTCGAACCAGAGTTGGCTACCGTCAGGGGAGAACTGCGGGGAGAGGTACTCGATCGCGCCTCCGCTGAACGTGGTCGACTCCTGCGGCTCCACGACCCCCGTCCAGTCGTAGGAGTAGGTCTGGGCGTTGAGTTCGCCGAAGCGGAGCCCGCCGTCGTGCTCGTAGGCGGCGAACCTGAAGTCGGGGGAGAACGCGAACCTGTCCCAGAAGGCCTCGATCCCCATGCCACCCGTCTCGGCCAGTGCCAGGTCAGTGAGGTCGATCAGGCTTCTTTGGGTTCCGTCCTCCACGTCGTGGAAGGTGAGGAATACCCCTCTCGTCCCCCGGTGGTACTCCAGCAACCCGGACAGTTCCTCGGCCGGAATCGTGTCCTCCTCCGGGGCAGCGTCAGCCTGCGGTGCCTCCCCTGGCGCGGCCTCGTCCCCTCCGGAATTGCAAGCGGTCAGTGCCAGCATGGTGGCAAGGAAGACAGGGGCGATCCGCTTCAGCGTCACTTTTTCTCCGGTCAAGGTGTGTCCTTCGGTTCGTTGGTCGGCCGGGGGGAGGGGGTTGGCGTACGTGGTGGCGGTGTACAGCAGGGGGCATGGTGATGGTGGCCGATGACAAGCTGCATACCGACTGGAAGACCGCCGCTAGAGCGACGAGGGTGGCGACCTCACCAGTGTCAAAGCAGGTGGTTTTCACCTTTCGCCGTCATTCGAGGTCACCCTGCCCACTTTGGAGCTTCTCTGGGGTCGTCACCCGATGGGATGAAAGGTCCCCTGGGTGGACCAGGTGTTCAGGGTTGGCGTGTCCAGGTCTTGGCTTCGGCCAGGGCGGTCGTGACGACGGTGGTATCGATGGTGACCGCGGCCATCTCCCAGATCTGGGTGCCAGCTCGGAATCGGATTATGCGTACGTCGCCGAGTCGGGACTCCCAGACAGTGCGCGGCTCCGATACCTCGAGCACCTCGCGGGGCGCCGGGACAGGGATGGGATTGGCGTAGGTGCGGAACGGCCGCCATCTGCGCCATGTGAGGCGTTCGGGGCAGCGAAGTGATGACGAGGAGGCCCTGCCGGAGAAGTCTGCCATGCCGAAGGTGGGCCACGGAGTGCAGGGGAAGGCCGTTCCGCAGGTCATGGAGGTCCTGTTCAGCGACGTTGGGGTTGCCGCCCTGGATTCCCCACCACCATTGTTTGGGGTCTCGGATGATGTCCGGGATGCTTCTGGTGCCCGCAGTGTTTCGAGATGAGAGGGCCATGTGTGGCTTTCTGGGAGTGATCCTGGTTCCCGGTGAATCTACAGAACTGCCGGATCAGGGGTTGAGCCGGATCCAGATATCCTGGCTCGCTGTTGTCTTGGGAGTCGAAGAACACATCGGAATCCCCTCGTGTCGATCAATCTTCGCTCCGACAGCGCAGGTCCCAGTAGGTTTCGGGATGGCGGCCAGAGTTACTGCATGACGGTGTGGTGGGGGTGGTCGGGGGAGGTGGGGTAGTGGTGGAGGCCGAGGGAGTAGCCGCGGCTGATGACGAGCCTGTCCAGTCCGCCCGGTTCCAGGCTGTCGATCTGGAGTAGGTGTTCCATGGGGGTACCGCACTCGCACTCGATGGGGAAGGGGTCGGTCAGGCCCCACGGTTGGTAGCCACCGAGCTTCATACCCGAACGGTGGGCGACATCGTAGGAGTAGCTGGGCTTGGGGATCACGTGTCCGGTCCGGGGGAGGTCGTCCTCCCATTCCTCGATGCGGTCGGCGAGCTCCTCGGGCAGAAGGGCGTCGGAGGGGTAGTCGGTGATCTCCTCGATGTCCAGGACGCAGGGCGGGAGGGTGTAGCCCCTGGCGCTGGTGTGAGGGCGGGGCTGCTCGGGGAGTGGCGCGAGGTCGGTGAGGTCATGTCGCCAGCGCAGGGTGAGCCAGGGGGTGTGGCTGTGCCCGTCTGCGTCGAGCGGGGCGGGGTGGTCGTTGGGGCACCACAGGACTTGGAGGAGTGGGGCACCACAGGACTTGGAGGAGTTCGGCGCCTGAGGGGAGGGTGTGCCCGGTGGGCAGGTGGCGGGCGAACAGTTGGAGGACGGGTTGCAGGAAGAGCGGTTCGTCGAAGTAGGCGTCGCCGTTCTTGTGAGGTGCTTCGAGGAAGTAGTGGCCGTGGGGACAGGTCGGCCAGGGTTCGTCTCTGGGCCACAGGATGGGGCCGCCGACGGAGCTGTCCTCGGGGCCGGGGTCTACCAGATGGGGGTGGAGCAGGAGCGCGGGTTTGCCGAACTCGTGTAGTTCGGGGAACGCGGAGAGGAGTTGGTCGCGCTTGGTCGCGGGGGCGGGGTGGGACATGGCGGGGCCTCGATGGTGGGGGATGGTGTGGTGTCAGGGCAGGGTAGCGCCGCTGGGCGACAGCCCCTGGTCGCCGGATAGGGGTGTGTGGGCGACTGACAGGCCCGGACGGCCCTTGGGGTAGGGGGCGTGGGGTGATAGGGCGGAACAGCCACACGGGGGCGGCTACGGGCCGTCCCGGGCAGGGCCCTGTCAATGGCCAGTGTGTTTTCCCCGCAGGCGGCCAGTAGTTCTC